>CABTYV010000001.1 GCA_902489145.1 uncultured Tissierellia bacterium
CGCCAGGAATGACGTTTTTTACCGATTTTTCTTCGATTTGTAGCGAAGGTTATTGTCCAAAATGGCCTTTCTGAGGCGGAAGGCATCTGGGGTTACCTCGATCAGCTCATCCTCCTCCACGAACTCCATCATCTGTTCCAGGCTCATTTCCGTGGGGGGCGTCAGCTTCAGCGCCTCATCTGAAGCAGCCGAACGAATGTTGGTTAGCGATTTTTTCTTACATACATTGACCTCAATATCCAAGCCCTTGGGATTGGCGCCTACCACCTCTCCCTCGTACACCTCCACGCCCGGGCCGATAAAGAGCTTGCCCCGATCCTGGGCGGCGAAAAGGCCGTAAGCAGACGATTGACCCGTTTCGAACGCAATCAAGGAGCCAGTGGGGCGACGGGGAATCTCCCCCTTGTAGGGGGCATAGCAGAGAAATTCATTGTTCAAAACGCCTGTTCCGCGCGTGTCCGTTAAGAGCTGCTGACGGTAGCCAATCAGCCCTCGGGCTGGAATCTGGAAAACCAGGCGGGTGTAGCCGGAGGGGGTAGTTTTCATCTCCTGCAGCTCCCCCTTGCGGCGCCCCAGGGCCTCGATGACAGCCCCCGAGAACTCCTGGTCAATGTCCACGACCGCCTCTTCCATCGGTTCCAGCAGATGGCCCTGGGCATCACGCTTCATCAGGACGCGAGGCTTGGAAACCTGAAACTCATAGCCCTCCCGGCGCATATTTTCAATCAAAACCGAAAGATGTAGCTCTCCGCGGCCGCAGACCTGAAAGGAGTCCGTACTGGCTCCCTCCTCCACCCGCAAGGAGACGTCCGTCTCCAATTCCTTAAATAAGCGAGCTCTTAGATGGCGGGAGGTGACATATTTGCCTGATCGGCCGGCAAAGGGGGCATCATTGACCGAAAAGGTCATCTGGAGGGTCGGCTCGGAAATCTTCACAAAAGGAAGGGGGGTGGGATCCTCGGGATCACACAGGGTGTCCCCCACCTCGATGCCCTCGACCCCTGAGACCGCAATGATCGAGCCCATAGAGGACGCCTCGACTGGGTCGCGCTTGAGCCCATTAAACTCAAATATTTTCGTGATATGAACCGTACGGTTGACTTCGGGGTTGTTATAGTTGCGGATGACCACCTCATCACCAACCTGCACCCGTCCCTGCTCGATTTTACCAATGCCAATCCGACCTACATAATCATTGTAATCACAGGTCGAGATCAACAGCTTGAGGGGTGCCTCAGCATCCCCCTCCGGTGCAGGGATGGCCTGAATAATCAGATCCAGGAGAGGCTTCATATCCCTGCCCTTTTGGTCCGCATCCATGGAGGCCCATCCTTCTCGGGCGGAGGCAAAAATAATGGGGGAGTCTAGATAGGACTCG
Organism: uncultured Tissierellia bacterium; assembly: GCA_902489145.1. GTDB lineage: Bacteria > Bacillota > Clostridia > Tissierellales > Peptoniphilaceae > Kallipyga. The sequence goes on from CABTYV010000001.1 coordinate 1,379, forward strand.
GGCGCATCGACCGCAATGAAGAGGTCCAGCAGCTCGTCCTTGACCTCCTCAATGCGGGCATCGGGCCGGTCCACCTTATTGATGCACAGAATCGCCGGCAGACCCAGATCCACGGCCTTGCGCAGCACAAATTTGGTCTGGGGCATAGGCCCTTCAAAAGCATCTACAATCAGGATGACCCCGTCGCACATTTTCAATACTCGTTCCACCTCGCCCCCAAAATCCGCGTGGCCCGGCGTATCTATAATATTGATCTTGGTCTTTCCATACTGGATGGCCGTGTTTTTCGAGAGGATGGTGATGCCTCGTTCCCGTTCCAGGTCGTTCGAATCCATGATCCGGTCCTGCACCTCCTGATTGGAACGGATGGTGCCTCCTGATTTCAAAAGTCCATCGACCAGGGTCGTCTTTCCATGGTCGACATGGGCAATAATGGCTACATTACGAATATCTTCTCGTTTCATCGTCTCTCCCTACTACATTTCTCATCTTAGGCATTCTGCATATTTGCTCCCCATTTTACCACAAAAAAAGGGGACAAAAGAAGAAAGGACCGCCCGATATGCCGGCCGATCCATCCTTTGTCGATATGAAAAAGAAAGAAAACCCTCCCGTCTCATCCGCCAGAAGGTGTCCCTAGGAACGATGGGATGGAATGCGGTAGAGGCAGTGCACTTCCGTTTTCTTTACCAGAAGTTTTTCCGCCAGCGCATGGACAATCCGTAGCCCCCGCCCTGAGCTGGTCAGGTTTTTCTTCCGGCAGCTATCGATATCCCACAGGACGCCATCCCCTTCATCCTTGACTACGATGGAGATCATGGGGCCGTCGACGGTAATATCGATGAAGACCATCTTATCTAAATCATTGGCATTGCCATGCTCACAGCCATTGATCATCAGTTCAGAAAGAATGAGGCGAAGGTCCTGTAAATTTTCCTGCGGTATATCCGTATGTGCCTTGATATGCGCACAAATTTCCTTAACGTGTGCGCAAACCTTGGATAGTTCGCTGGGCACGCGCCCGGAATAACGATAAGTCATACCCGCCCCCTTTCTTTTCGAAGCTATTCCCTATATACCCCTAGCCCTGCTACTGTAACGAAAGGGGGGCGGGTGGCCGGGTTCGCTAAAAAAGTTTGAAAGCCCCAGAACTTGGTATATAGTAAAATAGATCATTTTTACAGCCAGAAATGGCTCATTTTAAGGAGGTCAAATATGAAGAAATATGAATGCCAGGCTTGCGGCTACATCTACGATCCCGAAAAAGGGGATCCCAATAACGGCGTAAAAGCAGGCACCGCGTTTGAAGATTTGCCAGAGGATTGGGTTTGCCCGGTCTGCGGCGTCGGCAAAGACAACTTTGAGCCGGTAGAATAAGAAAAAAAGGAGCGCTGGTACAAAACCTCGGTTTTGTACCAGCGCTTTTTTTATGTGCTACAGGATCCCCTCCTAGTGCACGAAAGGCACCTTCTGCCAAATGCTGCCTCCGGCTTTAAGCGCGTGCTTCAAAAATAGCGAGTAGAGCAGGATGGACGGCACCTTCGTCCACAGGAGATGGAGGAGAAAAAAGGAGAAGGGCATATCGCTCAGTCCGGCCAGCATGCAGATGAAATCATCGGGGAAACCCGGTAAAAGCATGGTGAGTACAAAGGCCGTCCGAAGCTTTTTTTGATTGCGATCCATCCGCGCCTTATTTTTTTGATAGGTGGCCTCGGAAACAAAGGAGCGCACGAACACCACCCCGAACAGGCGGGCCAGGATGAAGCAAGCGACAGAGCCCAGCACAATCCCGATATAGTTATAAATAAACCCCCAGAAGCCTCCAAAGAGGTAGACCCCGATCACCAGGGAAAGGCCGCCCGGAATGATGGGGATGACGCACTGGAGAAACTGAATCAAAATGAAAATCAATGGGGCCAAAATCCCGTAGGATTCGATAAACGCCACCATGACCTCGCGGGAGGTGAAAAGGCCCTTGCGGTAGGCCCAAAATCCGATCCCCCCCACCAGGACCATTCCTAAGAGGGTCACAAGCTGAAGGCGCTTCCGGTTTTTTTGAACGGTTTTTTCGCTCCACTGCAGTTCCAATTGGTCCAGGCGTTTGCTCCAGGAGGACCTTTTCTCTTCCTTCTTTTTCATGACTTTGACTTTCTTTTCAATTGGAGCTGGTAGTTGGTTCTGGCCCATTTGGCCCGAATAATGGCATAAAAGCGTCCATAATCAGACCGATCGCTCACCAGATTGACCTTCTGGCGCAGCTTCGTGATGACCTGCTCCTGCTGGAGCTGAGGGCGACCTGGCGTATTGAGTACCTTTTGGTAGAGGGCTTCCACCCGGTTGCCAAAGGTCTGCATGCCAAAGCGGTCCCGGCTCGCCCAGGCCTGGTCGGAAAGGGCCGAAAGAAGGGCCGCATCAGAGAGCAGTCGGTCCATCTGCTCCACCAGCTGGTCCGTCGTGTCGAAGAGAAAGCCGTTTTTTCCTTCTTCAACGACCTCTTCGGGGGCATCATCCCGCCGGGCAAGCACCGGTCGGCCATTGGCCAGCGCTTCGATATAGGTCAGTCCCTGCGTCTCTGAAACCGATGCCGAAACAAAAAATTCAAAGAGCCGGTAGTAAAGGCCCACCTGATCGGGCGGGACCATGCCGGTAAAGCGGGTGCGGTTCCGGATCGATAGAGCGTCGACCGCCTCCTCCAGCTTTTGCCGATAGGCCCCATCGCCCACTAAAACCAGATAGGCATCCGGATGGCGTTTCAGCAGGGCCTGATGGGCCCGAAGGATCTCATCCAGATTTTTCTCTTCCCCCAGGCGCCCCACCGATCCATAGATGCGTCCCTCCGGCGGAATGGCAAGCGCCTGGCGCATGGCCTCCGCCTTCTCCTTCGAGAGCGAAGCATCATATTTCCCAAGATCAATCCCCGTCGCAATCACCACGGTATGCTCGGCGATGCCGTGGGCCACCAGCAGGTTTTTGGTCTTGCGCGTCGGGGCAATCACCGCATCGGCCGTCCGCAGGCGGTAGCGCATCACTGGGACAATGAGCCGCTCCATCATCCGACCCGGTAAGACATACCGTACATAGTAGCGATAGAGGGTGTGGTAGGTATGGACGATCGGACAGTGACATTTGCCCGCTATGCGCTGAACGAAGGAATAGGTAAAAAACTCGCATTGCGAGTGAATAATATCCGGATGCCAGGCGACCAATTCATCCAGGAGATCGGACTGGATATGCAGGGAGGCGCGGATATCCGGATAAATATTTAAGGGAAGGGAGCCTACATAGTAGATGCTGCTCTCAATATGGGAACGGTGATCCGCAGACAGGCAGAGCAGACGGACCTCGTGTCCTTTTTTTTCTAACTCTTTTTTCAGGTTTAAGACAGAGACAATGACCCCATTGACCTGGCCGGGATTTAAGTCCGAGCTGAGTAGAATCTTCATCGATCGCTCCTTCTCCTAGGCGTTGGCTTCCTTCCGATTCTCCTGGCCCCTTAGCTGGTGGAAGAGCACCTCCTCCAGCCGATCTCGTCCGATGCCCTTTTCCGCAGAGAAGGGCAGGAGGAGGGCCTCCCCGGACATGGCAAGACCTTGACGAATCAAGCGAATGCCCTGATCGCGCTTGTTATGGGAGAGCTTGTCAGCCTTCGTCGCGATCACAGTGCCGGAAAAGCCCCCATCCAAAATCCAGGCATACATTTCCTGATCCAGCTTACTTGGTTCATGGCGCAGGTCCACCAAAAGCCATACCTCCACCAGGTTTTCTCGCTCTGCCAGGTAGTCGTTGATAAAGCGGGCCCAGTCGGCACGATCCTTTTTGGAGGCCCGGGCATAGCCGTAGCCCGGCAGATCAACCAGGCGAAAGGACCCATTAATTTGATAAAAATTGATCGTCCGTGTCTTGCCGGGACTGGAGGAGGTGTAGGCCAGCTTTTTGCGCCGACAGAGGGCATTGATCAGGGAAGATTTGCCCACATTGGACCGGCCGACCAGCGCAATTTCCGTAAGATCCGCAGGAGGATAGTCCTCCTTACGGGTGACCATAGCCTCCAGCTTTGCTTCTGTGATCTTCATGCACGCTCCTCCCCTAGCTCGAAAGGGAAGAAGCGCCCAGGCCCGCCCCCTCTTTGGGTGCAAAGCCCAGCAGCCCTGGCACCCGGTCCGATTCAAAGACAATTTTTTCCTTTTTCTCCACCGGTTGAAGGAGGGCCTTGGTGATCAGGTCATCGACCTGGCTCACCGGCTCAAAGCGCAGTCCCTGGATAAAGGCGGGGTCAATTTCGGAGAGCTCCCGCATATTTTCTTTGGGCAGGAAAATGCACGAGATGCCGTAGCGCTTCGCCGCCAGCACCTTTTCCTTGATCCCGCCCACCTTAAGGATCTGCCCATTGAGGGTAATCTCTCCCGTCATGGCGATGTCCGAACGAACGGGCCGACTGGAAAGCGTCGATACAATGGCGGTCAGGATGGACACCCCTGCAGAAGGACCGTCCTTCGGCACTGCGCCCTCGGGCATATGGATATGAATATCCTCCATGGTATAAAAGGCCGGTGAGATCCCGAACCGCCTGGCATTGGCCCGAATATAGGAGATGGCCAGCTCCGCCGATTCCTTCATGACCTCGCCCATGGACCCGGTCAAAAGTAAGGCGCCACGCCCGGCCATTCGGTTGGCCTCGATGAGCAAAAGCTCGCCGCCCGTCTCCGTCCAAGCAAGCCCATTGACGATCCCGACCTGGGGCGTCTTGAGCCGATTTTCCGCCTGATATTTCGGCTGTCCTAAGAAATCCTGCAGATTGGCCCGGTTGACAGTTACCCGACGAGCGCCCTCTACCACCCGACGAGCGGCCCGGCGACAGATTTTTCCGATCTGACGTTCGAGCTCCCGAACGCCGGACTCCCTCGTATAATGCCGGATGATTTCTACCAGCAAGGGCCGGGAGAGCGATAAATTTTTCGCCTGCAGGCCCGCCTCGCTGCGTTGCTTGCGCACCAGGTAGCGAGCGGCAATCTCCAGCTTTTCTTCCTCGGTATAACCCGCAATGCGAATCACCTCCATCCGGTCCAGAAGCGGCCGGGGAATGGTCGAGGTCGTATTGGCAGTGGTGATAAACATGACCTGGGAGAGGTCAAAGGGGATCTCCAGATAGCGGTCGTGAAATTCAGTATTTTGCTCAGGATCTAAGACCTCCAAAAGCGCTGAGGCTGGATCCCCCTTAAAATCAGACCCAATCTTGTCCACCTCGTCAAAAAGGAAGACAGGATTCATAGACTTGCAATGGGTCATCTGGGTGATCACCCGACCCGGCATAGCCCCGATATAGGTTTTTCGATGGCCGCGAATCTCCGACTCATCGCTGACCCCGCCCAGCCGCATCGAGGTAAACTCCCGGTGGATGGCCCGGGCAATGGAACGCGCAATAGACGTCTTCCCGACCCCCGGTGGCCCCACCAGGCAAAGGATGGATCCCTTGCTATCCGCCCGAAGCTGACGGACAGCCAAAAATTCCAGAATCCGCTCCTTGACATCCTTCAAGCCATAGTGATCCCGGTCCAGAATGGACTGGCTCCGGCTCAAATCCGACCGATCCTTGGTATACCGCCCCCAGGGCAGGGCCAGAATGGTATCCAGATAAGACCGAGACACGTTGACGTCCGGTGACATGGGCGAGAGGTAGGTGAGCTTCTCCACCTCCTTCATGACCACCTCTTTGGAAGCGGCGGGCATCGCGCATCGTTCGACCTGGTCGCGGTATTTATCCGCCAGGCCCTGCGGATCCGTCGGATCCTCCTCCATCTGCTCCCGGATGATCTGCATCTGCTCCTGCAGCAGATAATCCTTCTGTGTTTTTCGCACCCGGTCCTGGGCTTCCTCCGTGAGCTGCTGTTCCAATACGGAAAGCTTGGCCTGAATATCCAGGGCGGCCTGAACCTTCATCAACCGCTGACCCAGATCCAACTCCGTCAAAATCTCTTGGGCCTCCTCATAGGTCAGATCCAGATGGGAAGCCACCTCATCGGCCACCAGCCCCGGATCCTCCTTTTGCAGGCGCGGCAGCAGCATAAAATCAGGCACGCCCAGCGTAGAACGGAAAAAGGAGATGGCCGAAGACGAAACCAGGCGGGTCATCAGGATCCACTCCTCGTTCTTCCTGGCTTCCTCCGGCAGATAATGGTACTCCACCACCTCCGCTTCTACATAAGGCTTGGTGCGGATAAAGCGCTGAACCTCCGCCCGGCAAAGCCCCTCCACCACGATCTTGCTCGTCCCGGTCAAAAGCTTAAAATTTTGCCGGATCTGAACCATGGTCCCCATGGCCATGTAATCCCCCAGCGCCGGATTTTCTATGCTGGGATCCTTCAGGGATAAAAGGAGGACGGGCTGATCACTGCCGTTGACCGCTTCCACCACGCTTTCCTGCTGGTCACTGGTCAGATCAAAGGTAAATCCCGCTCCCGGGTAGACCATTTCGGTCATGGTCAGAAGCACCGGACAGACCGTTTTCTTTTTTTCATAGTAGCTATCAGACATCTCGCCTCCTCCCCTTCTCTAGCTGAAAGGGCTTTATAATAAAGGACAGCCGGCGGGCCGGCTGTCTGCTTACTAACGAACAGGGAGCTTCATGGACTGCTGGCCCACCATCTCGCTCTGTTGGAGCAGTTCGGGCTTTTGCTCCCCCCAAACCACCTCAGGGCGGATCACACACTGGCGGATCGCTTCCTGACTGGGAATTTCAAACATGGGATCTCGTAGCAGGGACTCTAATATCGAACGCAGCCCCCGAGCCCCCATCTTTCTTTCATAGGATTTTTGTGCAATGGCTTCCAAAGCGCCTTCTGTGAAGGTGAGCTCCACCCCGTCCAGACGGAAGAGCTCCTTATATTGCTTGACCAGGGCGTTTTTCGGCTCTACCAGGATCCGGCAGAGGGAGTCCACTGAAAGCTCTTCCAGGGAAACCAGGACCGGCAAGCGACCGATCAACTCTGGGATCAAGCCAAACTTCATCAGATCCTCCGGGATCACGTCCTGGAGCCGCTGGGATAGACCCGCTTCCGAATGGTCGACCTTCTCTTGGTTAAAGCCGATGGGATTTTCGCCCTCCCGCTTCTCCACGATCTTCTCAATCCCGGCAAAGGCGCCGCCGACGATAAAGAGAATGTTGCTGGTATCGACCTGGATCAACTCCTGCATGGGGTGTTTGCGTCCGCCCTGAGGCGGCACCCCTGCCACCGTTCCCTCAATGAGCTTCAGCAGGGCCTGCTGGACCCCCTCGCCTGATACGTCCCTTGTGATGGAGGGGTTCTCCGACTTGCGAGCGATCTTATCAATCTCATCGATATAAATAATCCCCCGCTCCGCCAGCTCCACATCATAATCAGCAGCCTGAAGGAGGCGAACAATAATGTTTTCAACATCATCTCCTACATAGCCCGCCTCTGTCAAAGTCGTCGCATCCGCAATGGCAAAAGGCACCCTGAGTACCTTGGCCAGGGTCTGTGCGAGCAGGGTCTTGCCCGACCCGGTCGGGCCCAGGAGACAGATGTTCGATTTTTGAATATCAACGGAGGCTTCCTCCTGGCGGTAAATGCGCTTGTAATGGTTGTAGACAGCGACGGATAAGGTCTTTTTGGCCACCTCCTGCTCCACCACATACTCATCCAGGGTCGCCTTGATCTCGGCAGGCGTCGGAAGCGCGCGTGGAATCGTCTCCCCACGCGACGCCCTTTCCTCTTCCTCTGCCATAATTTCCCCACAGAGGGCAATGCACTCATTGCAAATATAAGCGCCGTCGGGGCCGGCGATCATTTTTTCCACCTCGCCAGAAGCCTTCCCGCAGAAGGAGCAACATATGCTTTCGTCTTGATAATCAGCCATCCTGCCTCCTTTCTACGCCCTACATAGAAGCGATCACATCATCGATAATGCCGTATTTTTTCGCTTCCTCCGCTGATAGCCAGCGGTCGCGATCCGTATCCTTTTCAATCTGTTTGAGCGTCCGGCCCGTCCGGTCCGACAAAATCTGGTTGAGGACCTTTTTGGTCTCCAAAATCTTCTTGACGGTGATCTCTACATCCGAGGCCATTCCCTCCGCTCCGCCGGAGGGCTGGTGGATCATGATATCCGAATGGGGCAGGGCAAAGCGCTTGCCTTTTTGGCCGGCGGCCAGAAGGACGGCCCCCATAGAAGCCGCCATCCCCACACAAATGGTAGAGACATCTGACTTGATATAATTCATCGTGTCGAAGATGGCCAAGCCTGCGGTCACCTCCCCGCCCGGCGAATTGATATAAAGCTGAATATCCTTGCTGGGGTCCCGAGACTCCAGGTAGAGGAGCTGCGCCACGACCAGGTTGGCCATATGGGTCTCGACCGGGCCCGTCACAAAAATGATCCGCTCTTCTAACAGACGGGAGTAAATATCGTAGGCCCGCTCCCCACGACTGGTTTGTTCAATTACAGTAGGAATTAAAGGCATGGAACCTCCTTATCGGTCAATCCTGTTATTCCTGATCTTCCTTCGACGCTTCCTGAGCTTCGTCCTCGGCCTTTTGGTCGGCCGCCTCGTCCTCACGAATATGCTGGACCTTGCTCATCAGGAAGGCAATCGCCTTTTTCTTCTTTACATCATCCCGCACCATAGCATCATTGCCCAGGTCCTTGACCTTTTTCACAAAGGCTTCCGGCTGATCGCCGCCATACTGCTCGGCAAGCTTCTGGAGCTCCTGATCCAGCTCCTCATCGGATACTTCCATCTTCTCCTGGTCTGCCAGGGCCTCCAGCACCAGATCCCCGCTCAGGCGCAGGGTGGCCATGGGCCGCTGCTGCTTTCGGAAGGCGTCTAAATTCCCACCGGTATATTGGAAATACTGGTCCAAGGTCAGCCCCATCTGGCCAATCTGATTGGCCATGTTGCGTACCTCAATCTCGACCTGTTCATCAATCATAGACTCCGGCAGGTCGAACTTGGAGCAATCGATCAGCCCCTGAACAGCCTGATTTTCCTGATCTGCCTGGTGTGCCTCTTCCGCCCGTTTTTCCAGGTCCTCGCGGACCGACTTGCGGTATGCTTCCAGGGTGTCATATTCGGAAACATCCTGAGCGAAGTCATCATCCAGCTCCGGCAGCTTTTTCTCATGAATTTCATGCAGCTTGGTCTTGAAAACCGCTTCCTTGCCCGACAGCTCCTCCGCATGGTAGTCCTCGGGGAAGGTCACTTCTACGTCGAAGGCGTCTCCGACCTGGTGGCCAATGATCTGATCCTCGAAGCCGGGAATAAAGGTGCCGGACCCGATCTCCAGATCATAGCCCTCGCCCTTGCCGCCCTCGAAGGGCACTCCATCGACAAAGCCTTCATAGTCAATCTTGGCCTGGTCTCCCTTTTGAACGGGACGATCCTCAACCGGCTCCAGCACCGCATTTTTCTCCTGTTCGGCCTGAATCACCCGGTCCACCTGCTCCTCGCTTACTTCATGCGGATGGTCTACGACCTTGATCTCGCTCAAATCGCCCAGCTCCGGATGGGGCAGGAGGTCGGTGGTGATTTCCAGTACGATAGGCTTGTCCTGCTCCATCTCTTTAATCGAAATATCTGGCTGCCCCACTGGTTCCAGATCCAGGGCTTCGCTGGCCTTTTTTACCTCCTCCGGCAAAAGCTGATTGAGGGCTTCTTCAAAAAAGACGCCCTGGCCATAATTGGCCTCAATCACCTTGCGGGGGGCCTTGCCCTTGCGGAAGCCATGGACCGGATAGCGGCCTCTCAAGCGCTTATAGGCCTCCTCCGTCGCCGGCTCCAGTGCCGACCAATCGAGTTCGATGGTGTATACCGCTTTTCCGTTTTCATTTGAAATCAATTTGGCAGTCATGCTTTTTCTTCCTCACTTTACTGGTTCAATGATAAATAGGCAAACTATTTAAGTATTATACCACAGCTTGCTGCTTTTAATCGCCATATACCGCCAAAAAATCGCTGACCATCGCGGAGGCCGTGGGCCCACCCCCCGCGCCCAGGCCAAAATAACGCAAGGGGCCCGTTGTCTCGCCCCTCAACTCAATGATATTTTCCGCCCCCTGAACCTGGCCAAAAAAGGAAGCTGCGTCCACCTCCTGCGGCCGGACCCAGGCATGGATTTGCCCGCTCTCGTCCTGATAGGCTTCCGCCAGCAGCTTCAGCGTTTTTCCTCGCATGGCGAGCTCGGCCAATTGGTCCGGCGTCACCTGGCAAATCCCCTCACAGGCGATGTCCGCTTCGCTCAGCTTCACCGAAAAAAGGCGACTGGCCAAAAGGCACAGCTTTCTTCGACTGTCCCATCCTTCGATATCATCACTCGGATCCGCCTCCGCAAAGCCTTGCTCCTGAGCCGCTTTCAGAGCCTTCAGAAAGGGATCGCCTGCCTGCATCTGAGACAGGATGAAATTGCAGGTTCCGTTGAGGATCCCCCGCACATGAATATGATCATTGATCAGGCGGAAGCGGTCCACATCCTCCATCACGGGCAAGGCCCCGCCGACCGCCGCCTCATAGCGAAGCTTGCTCCCACCCCTTTTGGCACTGGCCAAAAGGGTCGGCAAATGACATGCCAGCAGGGCCTTGTTGGCAGAAATGACGTGGCAGCCAGAAGCGAGCAGGCGGGATAGGAGCGCCGCCATCCCGTCCCCCTGTCCCGTGGCCTCCAGGACCACATCGGGCCGGGCGGCCAGCCATTCCTCCACTTGATCGGTAAAGAGCGGGCGGTCCCGACCGGGTCGGTCCAGGGACCGAACCAAAATCTTGACGATTTCATAGGGCTGGCCCAGGGCCCGTTCGATGATCGATTTTCGCGCCTGCAAAAGGTCATAGACGGCTCCATTGACCGTACCGAAGCCGATCAAGGCCAGACGGATCATGCCTGTCCCTCCAGGATTTCCGCTATCTGAACGGCATTGAGTGCAGCACCCTTGCGAATGTTATCGGCTACCGTCCACAGGTTCAGCCCGTACGGGACGGAGTCATCCCGGCGGATGCGGCCGACAAAGACGGGATCCTTTTTTTCCGCCTGCAGGGGCATGGGGTAGATGTGATGAGCCGGGTCGTCCTGGAGGACCACGCCTTCCTGAGTGCGGAGCTTTTCTCTGACATCGGAAAGGGTAAAATCCTTGGCCAATTCCACATTAATGGCCACCGCATGACCATAGCGAACGGGGACGCGGACGGCCGTGGCCGTAATGGGCAGGTTGGCTCGTCCTAAGATCTTTCGGGTTTCATTGACCATCTTCATCTCTTCTTTGGTATAGCCATTGTCCAAAAAATCATCGATCTGGGGCAGGACATTGGCCGTAATGGGATGGGGATAAACCTGATGGGTCCCCAGGTCCAGATCTGCCAGCCCGCCGAGGCCGGAGCCGGAAACCGACTGATAAGTCGAATAGACAATCCGTTTGATGCCATAGGCCCGGTCCAGGGCGTAGAGCGGCGCCATGCACTGGATGGTCGAACAGTTGGGGTTGGCGATGAGGGCATGGCCCTGAATGGCTTCGGGATTGACCTCTGGTACGACCAGGGTGACATCCTCCTGCATCCTGAAATAGGAAGAGTTGTCGACTACCTTACAGCCGGCCTCTAGCGCATAGGGCACATAGGTCTTAGAAACGTCCGCTCCTGCGGCAAAAAGAGCCAGGTCAGAGCCTTGAAAGGACGACTCACACACCGGTTCAATCGTGAGCTCCTTGCCCCGAAAGGAAAGGCTGGTGCCCGCAGAGCGGGAGGATGCCAGAAGCTTCAGCTCCTCGACTGGAAAATGCCGCTCCTCTAAAATAGAAACGATGGTGCGGCCCACCAGGCCACTGGCCCCTACAACGACGATCTTACTCATGATTCCTCCTTAATCCTGAACCTCTGTCCCCTCGCTTGCCAGGTTGTTGGTATTTAAAAAGCGCAGGACAATATTCTTTTTACGAACCGGGTCAATGGCTTCTTTTTGATAAATTGCAGCACCCCGATCGACAATTTCACTCAGCTCCTCATAGGAGAGGCGGGGAATTTTTTTGGCTTCCTTGACTTGGTTGGGGTCAGCTGTCATGACCCCGTCCACATCCGTCCAGTTTTCATAGACATCGCTATCCAGGGCATAGGCAAGAATGGATCCGGTAAAATCAGACCCCCCTCTGGGGAAGGTCCGAATGCTGCCGTCAGCCTCCGCTCCGTAGAAGCCGGGCACCACCACCCGCTCTCCCTTGTGAATCTGGGCTTGGATGAGCTTGCGGGAAGCCTCCAAATCCACCCGTCCATCCGGGCCGAAGCGGATGAGTGTTCTGGCATCGACAAATCGGTAGCCCAGATAAGCCGCCATGATGCGGGCATTGAGATATTCGCCCCGAGAGAGGATGGTCGATCGATCCCTGGTGGAGTGGAGCTCCTCCAGCACCGCCTGGACCATCTCACCTGCCTCCTTCCCCAGCCCCAGATGATCGACAATCTCTTCAAAGCGGTCCCCAATCGCTGCCTCATTTTCCGCTTGTTTTTCCAGAAGACGCTTCCGTTCCCCTTCCAGCCGGTCAATGACCCGGTCCAGGTCCGCGAGGTCTTCTTTATATTGAAAATCGCTGATCAGTCGGTCGGTCAGCTTGATATCCTCCTTGAAGCGCTTGCCCGGCGCTGAAACGATGACCACTCGGCGGTCCCGGTCCGATTCGACAATCTTCTTCACTTGCTGAAAATGACCCGCATCGGCAAGGGAGGAACCGCCAAACTTCGCCACCGCCTTGGCATGGATCTGTTCAATGGAAAAAGGCGTCTCCTGGTAGACACAGTAGTTGAGCCAGTTGGAGAAAAAAAGATGGCCCGCTGACCGCCAGGAAACCACGATGCCCTTGCTGGGATCATCCGCTCGGTAGTAATGAACTGGCAGCTCCACGGGCCGACCGGCTGCCACATCCCGCCGATATTCCCGATCCAGCGTATCCTGATCATACTCCCAATGGCCAAAATCAAAGAGGAAGCGGTGATCCTGGCTGGTGGCCAGGGCCACCCCGGTTTCTGCTCTAGCGGCCAAAACACGCACATCGCTAAGACCCTCGAGGTCTTCCTCCGCCACATAGGTGTGGCGGGACTGCGGCATATGGAAGATATCATCGAAGCCCTTGAGCACCTTGGCATGGCCCCGTTTTTCGAAGGAATAAACGCCAAAGATCTTCTTGGTTGCCCTTCTCGCTTCTACCCCGTAATAATGATAAAGAGCCGCCTGGGCCGCCCAGCAGATGAAGAGGGTCGCATAGACGTTGTCCCGGGCATAGTCCAAAATTTCCTTCAGCTCTTCCCAGTAGCGAATCTCCTCGTAGTCCATCTTTTCCACGGGTGCCCCGGTAATAATCATGGCATCATACTTGGTCCCCTTGATATCCGCAAAGGTCTTATATAATGCGGCAAGCCTTCGCCCGTCACAATGACTGGACTGGTAGCTGGCCGTGGTCAAAAAATCAATCTTCAGCTGCAGGGCTGTATTCGAAAGCATTTTTACCAGCTGAAGCTCCGTCTCTTCTTTGGTGGGCATGAGGTTCACGATGGCCAGCTTCAAGGGACGAATGTCCTGGCTCGCCGCCCGTTCCTCCTCCATGGTAAAAATATTTTCTGCTTTTAAGACCGCCGGATCGATCAATTGGTCCGGTAAAATAATGGGCATCCTCGCCACCCCCTTCTTCCTTATTACTATTCCGTGCTGCGTCTCTTTTGCACTTCTTTTTTAGTCTTCAAAGGCCTGATCGATATCGGCCAGAATATCGTCGACCTGCTCCAGACCCACGGAGAGGCGAATCTGGTTGGGGGCAATGCCGGCCGCTTCCAGCTCCTGATCGGAGAGCTGACGGTGGGTCATGGAAGCGGGGTGCAGGGCCATGCTGCGCAGATCGCCCACATGAACCACCAGAGCGATCAGCTTCAGGCGGTTGATCCAGCGAGCTGCTGCCGAAGCGCCCCCTTTGATGCGCAGGCCAATCACGCCGGAGCCCCCTCTTGGCAAATATTTATCCGCCAGGGCTTTATAGGGGGAACCGGGCAAATGCGGATAGAGCACCTCCTCCACCTTGGGATGACCTGTCAGCGCCTGGGCCACCTTCAGGGCATTCTGGCTATGCCGCTCCATCCGCAGGGCCAGGGTTTCGGTTCCTAGGTTGGTCAAAAAGGCGTTAAAGGGGGCCATGATGGTGCCCAGATCGCGCAGATACACCACCCGCAGCTTGGTCAAATAGGCGAAGGGGCCAAACTGTTCCGTATAGGAAAGGCCATGGTAATTGGGGTCCGGATCGGTCAAGGCTGCAAATTTACCGCTGGTCCAGTCAAAATGCCCACTATCGACAATGAGTCCGCCCAGGGCGGTGGCATGACCGTCGAGGTACTTGGTCGAGGAGTGGGTGACGATATCCGCGCCAAACTCAAATGGACGGCAGAGGTAGGGCGTCGGGAAGGTGTTATCCACGATCAGGGGGATCTGATGACGGTGGGCAATTTGGGCCACCGCCTCGATGTCCAGCACCTCGACGCCCGGATTGGCCAGGGTCTCCCCAAAAATCAGTTTGGTATTGTCCTGAATGGCTGCCTCGATGGCCTCCAAATCATTCAGCTGAACAAAAGTGGAATCGATGCCGAACTTTTTGAGGGTCGCGCCGATCAAGGTATGGGTGCCCCCATAGAGATTGTTCATCGCGACGATATGGTCGCCTACCGAAGCAATGTTCAAAATCGCCTGAAGGTTGGCTGCCTGGCCGCTGCCCGTTGCCACAGCCCCGATTCCCCCTTCCAGGGCGGATATCTTTTTTTCCAACACATCCACCGTGGGGTTGGACAGGCGGGTGTAGAAATAACCACTGGCCTTCAGATCAAAGAGATCCGCCACCTGATCCGCCGTGTCATACTGGTAGGTCGTCGATTGGACGATCGGCGTGATCCAGGGTTCCCCCGATTTTGGCTCATAGCCCGCCCGAACACACGCTGTTTCAATGGCCCATTTTTTTTCTGACATCATTTCCTCCTTTTTTTGCCTGCAAAAGCTCCCTGCAGGCGCCTGCTCTGACCTGGCAGAGATCAAAAAAGCTCCCGTCCCTAAGGACGAGAGCTTGAGCTCACGTGTTACCACCTTAATTCATCCTTTTCTCGCGAAAAGGACCTCCGCAGGTACTATCATACCCTGTCGCTATAACGGGCGATCCCGTCCCTGTCTAAACGATCCTATCCGACCGACTCGACAGAGCCCACAAAGAGGCCATCTTCACTTCAATCCCCTGCGCTTCTCTCAGCAAACGAAGCTCTCTGTAGCAGTAGGAAGCAGAAGCTACTCTCCCCTTGATCTGGTTTTGCTTTTTGATTGTTCCAGCCGTTCTTTAAAAGAACTTGGCAACAAGTCTACCACCCGAAAAGAAAAATAGCAAGCGGGTCGCTACCTTTTTTTTGCCAGGCCCAGCTTCTCTTTTTCTTCGGACGTAAGGCGGTGATAGAAATCCGGATCCATCGCTTCTGCTTCCTCCGCACTCGGCGCACAAGTCCCATGGCAGCACCCACAGCTGGGGCAACCACCACAGGCGCCCCCTTTCTTGTGGGCTCGATAGGACCGGTAGCTGGCCCAGGCGGTTGCGCCGGCGATCAAGCCGAATAGAATCAGATCAACCAGGTTCATCTCTTACTCTCCTTCTTCTGCTCCGGACGCAAGAGGAAGTAGAGGCAGAGGGCCAGGAGGGCAAAGGCCACGCCCAGCCAAATCGAAGGTGCCTGGCTCCCCGTAATCCAACTGCCAATCTGGTAGATCATCAATGCAATCACATAAGCCCCGAAATTCTGGAAGAGCAGTGCCAGGGTAAAGACCCGCTTGGAGGAAGCCTCTCTTCTCAGCGTAGCAATCGCGGCCACACAGGGCGAGTTGAAAAGGTTGAAGAATAGGAAGGAAATGGCAGCCATGGCGGTGGGGAAGAAGCTGTGGAAGGCTTGTACCATGCTTGGATCAAAGTCTTCTAAATCACCCAAGCCAGCCAGAATCGACATGGTCGAAACCGTTGCTTCCTTGGCCGCAAATCCTGCGAAGGACGAGGCGACCGCCTGCCAGTTGCCGAAGCCCAGCGGCGCAAAAATTGGGGCAATCAAGGAGCCAAACCGGGCGAGGAAGGAGCATTCTGTATCCACCAAGCCCAGGTGGCCGTCTTGAATGCCAAAGGACGCCAGGAACCACATGGCTACGGCCATAGCAAAAATCAAGGTGCCGGCGCGGCGAATAAATCCGGCCAGGCGGTCCCAGACCCGAATAATGGTGTTTTTGAGGGAAGGCATATGGTAGGCCGGAAGCTCCATCACAAAGGGCGCCGGCTTGCCCGAGAAGGCAGTCATTTTTTTCAAAATGAGGCAGGAAAGAATAACGATGGCAATGGAGGCCAGATAAACCGCTGGCGCCACCCACCAGGCGCCGCCGATGAGATAGCCCGCCACCACCGCAATGACCGGAAGCTTGGCCGAACAGGGAATCATGGTGGTCGTGATCATGGTCATATCCCGGTCCCGTTGATTTTCAATGGTCCGCGTGGCTAAGATGCCCGGTACGCCACAGCCGGCGGATACGAGAAAGGAAATAAAGGACTTTCCTGACAAGCCGAAACGCCGAAAGAGACGATCCATGATAAAGGCAACCCGGGCCATATAGCCGCACTCTTCCAAAAGGGAGAGGCAAAGGAAGACCATGGCCATCTGAGGCAGGAAGATCAGCGGGGTACTGACGCCGCCAATAATCCCATCGACCACCAAAGACTGGAGCCATTCAGAAGTCCCCATGCTCTCCAAAAGCTTCGAAACGCCAGGACCGATCCAGGTGCCAAAGAAGGTGCCCTCCACCCAGTCGGATAGGCCTTTCCCTACCCCGCTGACTGAAAAGCTAAAAATAAAAGCCATGATGAGCGCAAAAATGGGCAGGGCCAGGAAGCGGTTGGTCACGATCTTATCGATGCGGTCGGAAAGCGTGGCCTTTCCCTCGTTGCGCTGATAGCAATCCCTAAGCCAACGCTTGATCGCGTGGTAGCGCTCATTGGCCAGGATGGACTCACTATCATCGTCCTCCTCCGCCTCTATGACAGCAAGCTTTTGGGCCAGCGCTTGTTTTTGACCTTCATTCAAGTGAAGACGGTCCATCAGCACGGGGTCCTGTTCAAAGAGCTTTACCACGGCCCAACGCTTAGGAATTTTCACATCCTTTAAAGCGGCGGCCTCCTGTGCTTCGATTTCAGAAAGCAAGCCCTCCACCTTGTCACTGAAACGCATATAGCTTTGAGTGGGTTTGGCTTCTTTTGCTGTCTTTAGGGCCGTATGAACGAGCTGGTCGACATGGGTTCCCCGGATGGCTGAAATTGGCACCACCGGACAGCCCAGCTGCTTGGAAAGCTGATCCCAAGCCACCTCATCACCACGCTTTTCTACCAAATCCAACATATTGACCGCCACCACCATCGGAATGTCTAATTCCAAAAGCTGGCCGGTCAGGTAGAGGTTGCGCTCCAGATTGGTCCCATCAACGATATTGATGATCAGGTCGGCCTCGCCTTCCATCAAATAATCCCGGGCCACCACCTCCTCTGACGTATAAGGCGACAAGGAGTAAATCCCTGGCAAATCCTGAATTTTGACCTCTGGATGGCCGATCAGGACCCCTTCTTTTTTTTCAACGGTTACACCCGGCCAGTTTCCTACATACTGCTTCGATCCGGTTAAGGCGTTGAAAAGGCTCGTTTTCCCTGAGTTGGGATTGCCCGCCAGCGCAAATTGCCGCACTTGCTTATGTAACTGTTCCATTTTCTCTCCTTCTTCCCCAAACTTTCCGATTTCAATGAACGAACAAGGTGGCCTTGCTGGTCTGATGCAAGGCAGACGCCTCCTAAGGTTAGTCATGACTAACTATAAGGCAAAAAATTACTGCAGATAAATATCTTCTGCCTCACTCCGACGTAGAGACAGCTGATAGCCACGAATGGTGACCTCAATGGGATCGCCCAAAGGCGCGATATTTTTCACCGTGACTTCTACCTGTCTACCCAGCCCCATATCCACCAGTCGTCTTTTCAAAGGCCCCTGTCCCTTGATGCGGTCAATGATGGCGCTTTCACCCACTTTTAAATCATTTAAGGTACGCATTTTTCTTCCCTTCTGTTCGGACGCCAGGTCCACTCCCTCAGATCTTGATCCGCTTGGCCAGGTCTCCATTTAAAGCCAAACGGGCAGAGGCAACCTCAACGATGACATCCTCTCCGTGTACTGAGATCACCCGCAAAGGACGACCTGCTGCAATCCCCATGTCCGATAAATGTTTTTTCATCTTTTCATCTCCCGAGACCTTCCTCACTGTATGACAGTCTCCCCGAGAGGCGAGTGTTAATGGCATCATAGCTGGCTCCTCCTTGTCCACTTCTGTTACTCTATTCTAACATAATTCCGTCTCTTGTAAATACCCCCTAACAAGAAAGTGGGCGCCCATTTTATTTTTTTTCAGATAAAAAAGAAGCCGGGTCAGACGAGGCGATCGTCCTGACCCGGCTTGCTTTTTTCATTACTACACGAACCTTGAAAGAGGAATTATCTGACCAATCCGTTGTTGGCATCGTATACCACGACACCGCCCAGATCATTGATCATACGGAAAGGCTCGCTAGAAGTTCTACTCTGCTTGAGATTCATATATCTCTCGTTTGCTACTCTGTCCATTTCCTTTTTGCTTTCATTTCCCAAGAAAAATCCCAACATGTTGAAGTCCTTTCTACAAGATCTCATCTTGTTTTATAACGCTGCCATTTTTCCCAGTCAAGTGATCATCTATCAACTAAGACACCTGTTTGTCTTGACTAACTTCTTGAACCATTATTACTATACCAGCTTTAAAAACAAAGTCAAGCCCCAAATGAGGCTATTGGCGGCCCCTAGGCCTTTCTTCATGCAGATGAAAACACTTCTATTCTAGTAGGATTATAAATATCAGAAAAGGACCGATTTCCCGGTCCTTTTCTGAATAAATATTTTTTTTATTTTTTTTTCGATTTTTTTAGTAGGCGATCACAATCCCGCCTTCGTTGGCATAAACGGTCACTAAACCGCTTGCCTCCAGGATTTCAATCCCTGCAAAGCCCACATCCTCAAGTCGATTTGCAAGACCCCTAGCTCGCTCCGGTGCATGAACATGAGAAATATACAGGGTGCGTTTGGAAAAATCAACCGGATCCTGGTGAATCTTCTTCGCCAGGCTATCGAGCGCTGACTCCATCCCTCGTCTGGGCGCATTGATTTCTATTTTCCCATGGTTGCCCCGACAGATGAGCTTAATAGAAAGACCGCTCATAATCCGACCCGCCATTTTGGGCATCCGCCCCGCTTTAGACAGAGTGGAAAGATCATCTAGGACAAACCAGGTCCTCAGTCCCTCAATGTAAGCCTGCGTCTCCGCGCAAATCTTCTCACGAGACTTGCCTGCCTCCACCGCCTGCTCCAAAAAAAGGGCGACGGCTGTCGTACCAGAGGCTGCCGATGCCGTGTCAAAAACCGTTACCCTTCGTCCTGCTTCTTCCATCTCCCGGGCGGCCAGGAGGGCATTGGAATAGGTACCAGATAACTGCTGTGAAATCGTCACAATATAAATTTCATCCGCCTCCCCTGCCGCCTCCAAAAAACGTTGTGGCGTGACGCCTGCGGTCTTGGCCGGCAGATCGGAGCGCTGAATATCGTGACGAAGGGCAGCCAGATCAATACGGGCATCATCGACATAGTGATGGCCCGCCACCTGAATGGTCAACGGCGCATGAACGATATTGGAGCGTGCGTCCAGCGCCTGGTTGCGATCTGCGGAGGAATCCGCGATGATACGTACCGTCATATCTGCCTCCTACCCTCTCTGGTTGGCTCAGCATGGTCCTGGATCCACCTGGTGAGCGCTGATCGATGATTTTCAACTTGGCCGGCCATGACTGCTTCCAGCAGATCCTCCAGCAAAGCCCCGATTTGCCTTCCTTGATTATAACCCATCTGAAGGATTTCATCTCCCCCAATGGCCAGATCCGAGATTTGTGTGGCCAGGCCCTGCTGGAGAACCTCCTCCACCAGGTGCCCGGCCCGGGCAAGGGCCTGGCCTTCCGGGTGATTCATTTCGTAAGCAGAAGCCTGAAAACGGAGGATCGCGACTGCGTCCGTACCATATCGATGGAGAAAAAGACGAGCTTCGTGTGCATTATCGGGCCAGGGACCCTGGACGCTAAGGAGCAGGCCCACCTTTTTTTGCAGGTCCAGCGAAGATTTCAGCCGCCGCAAGCACCGCCGGGCCGCCTTGGCACGTGGTTCCTCCGCACCAGGCAAGGACAGGAACAGGCAGGCCCAGCGATAGAAGGCTTCTTCCGGCAGCCGCTCAAATCGCCCCTCCACAAGAGGCTCGGTCAACTCAGGCAGGAGACTTTCCAGAAGGCCCAGCTCGTGCAAGTGCTTCATGGCTTTGGTCGGTCGGGGGCCCTCCAGCATCCGCGTCATCTCCTCCAAACATCGCTCTACCGAAAGCAAGCCGACCCGCTCGTGCAGTGCTAAAATGGCTTCGCTCAGCTCCGTTTCTAAGGTCAAGTCCAACCGTGCTGAAAAGCGAACCGCCCGTAGCATCCGAAGGCCATCCTCCATAAGCCGTTCCCGAGCCTCCCCGACCGCCCGCAAACGGCCGGCAGACAAGTCCGCCCGTCCTCCAAAAAGATCCACCAGGCCTCGTTTGGGATGGTAGGCCATGGCATTCATCGTAAAATCACGCCGGATGAGATCCTCCTCCAGGTGATCCGAAAACTGGAGCAGGTCCGGATGACGCCCATCCTGATAAGCGCCCTCTGAACGATAGCTGGTGATCTCATAGACGGATTGGCCCCAGAGGACTCGGATGGTCCCGTAGCGTCGCCCGACGTCCAGCGTTTTGCAGTCAGAGAAGACTGCTTCGATCTGGTCGGGGTGGGCATTGGTGGTCAGATCAATATCGTGAAGGGGCAGCTTCAAAAGGCCCTGTTCGTTAAGATAAGCATCGCGTCCCCCCCCGCCCACTATCCAAGCCTCAAAGCCAGCCTCCTCCAACCGGTCGATCAGGGTAAGGACCTCCTCCGGAAACCTCATGCTAAAAGCCCTGCCTCCTCAATGGCCCCGATGATTTCATCGACCGCCCGTCGACAGGTGGCCGCGTCCTTATGCTCCGCCATCACTCGAAGGAGAGGTTCCGTCCCGGAGGGGCGCACCACCGTCCGACCCTCCCTGCCCAGCAGCTGATTTGCTCGGTCAATGGCGGCCCGCACCCCCGGATTTTCCAAGGTTGAATTTTTGTCCTTGACGGTCACATTTTCGAGGACCTGGGGATAGCTGACCAGGCCGGCATGGAGGGAGGCCAGGTCTGTTTTTTCCTCGACCATAATCTCGGCCAGACGAATGGCCGTCAAAATCCCATCCCCCGTGGTGGCGTACTTGGAGAAGATGATGTGGCCCGATTGCTCCCCCCCAATAGAATAGCCGTGTTCCAAAATCTCCCTGGCCACATACTTATCCCCAACCTGGGTTTGGACGGAGGTCATCCCGGCCTCTTCCAAGGCTTTATAGAGTCCAAAGTTAGACATGATCGTGGTGACGACTGTATTTTTGGCCAATTGTCCTCTTTCCTTCAGATAATTGCCTGCGATATAGAGGATCGCATCGCCGTTGACCACTGCTCCGTGATTGTCGACCGCAATACAGCGATCGGCATCTCCATCAAAAGCAAAGCCAACATCCAGCTTTTCCTCCTTGACAAAACGGACCAGCCCCTCAATATGGGTGGAGCCCGCTTCTTTATTAATATTGACCCCGTTGGGCCGGTTGTTCATCACATAGGTTTCAGCGCCCAGGGCATCAAAAACATTTTTTGCGACCATAAAAGCGGCCCCATTGGCACAGTCCAGTCCCACCTTGATCCGCTTAAAGGAACGGCGGGCCGTCGCAATGAGATAGCCGATATAGCGGTTGCGACCGACAACGTAATCCCGCACCTCGCCGATGGCTCCCTCTTTGGCAAAGGGCAGATCATCCTCCGCTCGGTCGATATAGGCTTCGATTTTTTCCAGGATATGCTCATCCATCTTGGCCCCCTCGGGTCCAATCAGCTTGATCCCATTATCATAGAAGGGATTGTGAGAAGCGGAGATCATAATCCCACAGGCGAAATCATCCGCCTGCACACAATAGGAGACGCTGGGCGTCGTCGTCACGTGCAAAAGATACGCATCTGCACCAGATGAGGTGATCCCTGCCGAAAGTGCCGATTCCAACATATAGGATGAGCGGCGGGTGTCCTTTCCAATAACAATCTGAGGACGCTGGCCCTCCTCCTTCTTTCCTTTATAATAATGGCCTAAGAAACGGCCAATGCGGTAAGCATGCCAAGCATTGAGCCCCTCGTTGGCCTTGCCCCGAAACCCATCTGTTCCAAAATATTTCATCTCCTGCCTCCCCTGATCTAGGTTGTGAAACGGCGAGCGATTTTCGCTCTTCTTCCGCTATTATACAAAAAAAAAGAACCCCTGTCAGATCCGAGCGATCTATCCAGGGATTCTATTGGTTTATCGAATATAGACATCCAGGTGATTACCGAAGGTGCCCCGATCATAAATCTTGCCCGGACCACCAAAGGGCGTAGGATAGACGGTCCCCTTGGCAGCCGAACCCGCGAGCACAATATAACCATTGCCATCACAGACATAGCCCGCCTGGTTGACATGGCGGCCCGGGATACGGAGTCCACCGCCTGGCAGGACCCTTTGAGAATAGAAGGTATACTTGTATCCGCCCCAATGAATGATGCCCTTGTTCATGAACTGGCGGAGGCTAAAGCGAGCGCTCGAATTTTGGCTCCGCTCCAATACCTTCGTTCCCTTGACGATAATTTCCTTCACCGGCTCCCGAACCAAAAGGTTGGACAGCTCCTTCTTTTCCATCACCTGACCGTTTTTTAGCGTCAGCTCGGTTTGAATCTCCCGCAATCCGTTCTGGCCTTTTTGCTCCGTCTTTTGCTTGCCCTTGACCAGATCCTTGGACTCCTTTACCTCTCGCTGATAGGGGATCTTTTCCTCCCGCTTTTCGGTGCGATGCTCTATGTGGTCAAGCTCCACCGTCATCCCATCCTCAAGCTTAGCCATCCGGGCCGGTTGGATCACATCATCCTCATCATAGTCGGCGCCCATTTCCTCCAGGAGGTCGCCCACCTGGTTGGCATAGCTGGTGACCACTTTAGAGGACTCGCCATCTCGATAGGTCAAAACCTTCTTCCGTGTGAGTGAAAGCTTCATATGGTCGCTCACAGCCGTCTTGAGATCCACCGAGGATCGCGCTTCCTTCAAATTCTGATAGCCCGCTTCCTTCAGCGCATCTTCTACGGTATCGGCCGCCGAGAAAAGGGTCACCTCCTGGCCGTCCACCGTCACTTCTATCGTCTTCGGCCGGTTGGCATAAGCGTAGCTGCCCAGTGCAACCGAAAGCAAGGCCACACAAGCAAGAATGCGCAGCTGCTTTTTCATTGAGTAGTCTCTCATCCTACCTCCTAGGTCAGTCGGTCCTTCCATTTTTTATGATACTTTTTATTTTTCGACTGGTATTGTTACAATTTTGTTACCGTTGACCGACTTGTATATCTTACATAGGCAGGACGCGAACTGCAAGAATTTTGTAAAGATTTGAGCGAAAAAGAGCGATTCTATTTCTTTTTTGTAATATTTATAGCCGCCTGATAGAGGTCGTTTTTGCTGCGGCCCGACCAGGTCAGGAGGGTTTGGACCACCTCTTTGGTCGTAAGTCCTTCCGCCAGCAGGGCCTCGATGCGGCTTTGTAGCTGGGCTTCATCCGGCAAGGCAGGGGCCTCCTGGAAAGCCTCCAGGACGATGACATACTCGCCTTTTTCCTTGATCTCCTCCGCCACAAGCTCCTCGCCCAAAAAGGAGCGACGCTCCTCAAAAGCCTTGGTCCACTCCCGACAGGTGACGATTCGCCGCCTGGGCCAACGCCGGGCAAACTCCTGCAGGGTGGCTCGAATCCGGTGCGGTGCCTCATAAATAACGGCGGTGGTATCGAGCACGTCCAGCCGCTCCAAGGCCTGAGTCCGCTCCCGACCCTTGCGGGGCAAAAAGCCGAAGAAATAGTAGCGACCATCGCCCAGGCCAGAGGCCACATAGGCGGTGATTCCCGCCGAGGGGCCGGGTAATACGGTAAAAGGGACTCCGACCTCTGCGGCCCGACGAAGCAGGATCAATCCAGGATCCGAGATGCCCGGCATACCGGCGTCACTAACCAGACAGACTTTTTTCCCCTTTTTCACTTCGTCCAGGAGGGTCTCTGCCCGGCGCTCCTCATTGAATTTTTCATAGGAGAGCAAGGGCGCATGGACTCCATAATAGGCCAGGAGGGGGCCGGTATGGCGCGTATCCTCACAGGCGATCAAGTCTGCTTCTCGCAACAGGCGAAGGGCACGCAAGGTAATATCCTCCCGGTTGCCAATGGGCGTGGGAACAAAAATCAGTTGTCCTGCTTCATGAGCCATGGACGCCTCCTCTCTTGCTAGGTGGAAAATCGTGAAATAAAAAAAGGCTCCCCCAAGGGGAGCCCTTTGCCCTTTTCTATTCCTCAGGAACGGGAGAATCTGTGGGGCAGACCGCCGCGCAGGAGCCGCAATCAATGCAGGCATCTGCGTTGATGGAGTAAATGTCGCCCTCCGAGATGGCGTTGGTGGGGCACTCTTCCATGCAAGCGCCGCAGGCAATGCAGGTATCCAAAATTTTATAAGCCATAGTAACCTCCTAATAAGTAGTGGGGACTTTGACAGGCCTTCTGCCCTCCCCATTGATGATTTTATCATATCATTTTGCGCCGGATTGTCAAGATTTGAACAACCTGAAGCGAGGAATTTCCGCCTAGCGCCGTCTTTTTCTCCGCTTGCCCATGCCCCTTTTTTTGGGCTTTACCCGCCCTTTAATGGCATAGGGCTCCTGAAAGGACTGCTGAGGCTGGCCCTCCGCTGGGCGGCCGTCCGCCGATGCAACCAGGATCGAAGGCTCCTCCCCCGAAGCGGTCGCAAGTCTTCTGGGACAAGCACAGGGGCCCTTTCCGCAGGGCGCTGGGCCGTCTTCCATGGCTTCCGGTCGCTTTTCGGCGGGCTGAGCGGGTTCTTCCTGATCCTCCGGCTCCAGAACCCCCTGAAGGGCCTGAATGGTTTCCTTGAGGTCTTCTTCTTCGATAACCGCTTCCTCCCCGCCGGACGGCGCAACGACCACCCCCTCCTCCAGGTCTTCCTCCTCTTCTTCGAGGCCAGAACGAACCTCCGCCGCACGTCTTTCTGCCTCCGCGGCTTCCTGGGCAGCGCGCTTCTCTCCCTCACTTACAAAGGTATGGTCCTCTAAATGGTCCCACAAGCCCGGTTTATTCTGTCCCTTTCGACGCTTTTCCAGGATCTCAATGTCATCGACATCGAAATATTTTTCTTCTTCTGACCCATCGGACTTATAGAGATGCACGCGGATCCGGGTCTGAAGGATATCCCGGTCCACCACATGGCCCTGTCCCTCTGCAGTCAATACCAGGGTCCCCAAAAGCGGCACCCGCCGGCTGTTGGCCCGGTACATTTCCTCTTCATAGTTGAGGCAGCACATAAGCCTGCCACATAAGCCGGAAATCTTGGTCGGATTGAGCGACAGGCCCTGACTCTTGGCCATTTTAATGGAGACCGGTTCAAAGTCGCGCAAGAATCTTCGACAGCAGAGCTCCTGGCCACAGGGTCCCAGACCACCCAAAAGCTTGGCCTGATCCCGAACACCGATCTGGCGCAATTCGATGCGGGTATGGAAGCGCTGGGCCAGCTCCCGCACCAATTTTCGAAAGTCTACCCGATGCTCCGCCGTAAAATAAAAAATCAATTTGGTCCGGTCATAGAGGTATTCCGCCCGCACCAGACCCATGTCCAGCCCTTCCTCAGCCACTCGCTCCTGACAGAAGGCCAATGCTTCCTGGGCCAGCTCCTGATTTTCCTCCAGGATCGCCCGGTCCCTTTCGTCCGCCTTTCGAACCACCTCTAAGAGCTCCGCGGGCAATAGCTCCTCCGGCAACGATAGATTACTAATGGTCACTTTTCCAAAAGCCAAGCCACGATCAGCGGGACAAATGACCCCGTCGTCCAGACGGAATTGATCCGGGCCCGGCTTAAAATAGGTCAATTGACCGGTGCCCGTCAGACGGACCCCGATAACTTCTTGCATAGCTTCCTCCTCTATATAGAAAAGCCTATTTTCCACTCAGTCTAAGACAGAGCTTCTCCAAGGCTAGCTGTGGATGCCAGTTTTGATCGAGTCCCTGGCGCACCTGCTCGACCGCTTCAAGGGCCTCGCTGATTTGCTCAAAGGAGCATTTTTCAGCCATCTCTTTTGCCCAATGCAAGCTTTCTGGGGAAGCGTCCGGCGCATGCGCTCCACCGGCCTTTTCCTCCAGGAGAAAATGTAAATAATATAACCAGCAGGTTAACAGGGGCCGGTAGTCCGCCCGCCATGGATCCAGAAGACTTCGGGCCATAAAAACCGCAGGTCCTTGCCCCATCAAACAGCGCGTCAGCAAGCGACAGCAGGCTTCCTCCTCCGCCATGACGGGATCGTGCCCCAAACGAATCCACTGACAGCGCGAACGAATGGTTGGCAGCAGGGCAGCTGCATTTTGTGCGCCTAACAGCCAGATCATGTGGGCAGGGGGCTCCTCCAGAGACTTTAATAGGGCGTTTTGGCTGGGAATCCCCAATTGCTCGGCCTGCGCCAGATAGAAGACCTTATAGCGTCCCTGCAAGGGCCTCCGATACATGAGCTGGATCAGCTCCCGCACCCGGTCAATGGGAATGGCTCCTTCCGTCTCCACCAGAAGGTCCGGACACTGATCTTTTAAAATACGGTCCCCCGGCCAGGACGCGTCCAAGGTCAGGATGTGATAGGTCAAAAGCTGCGCCAAATGCCGGACGCGTCCCCCATCGCCCGTCAAAAGGAGGGCATGGGGCAGCAAATCTCCTGCCTTGAGCCAGGGACAGAGGACGAGCAGCTGGTCTGTCCCCTCCGAAGTGGGCCGAAATCCCTCAAAAAAGGGGATCGATTTCTGGCTCGGTTTTTTTTCCTTCACGGGGCACCTAGAGGCGGAACATATTGTCAATATCCAACTGGAAGACCGTCGCTCCGCCTACCTCTACCTCTACCGGAATGGACGCATACATGCCCGGCTCCATCTGAGGATTCATGATCGGGGTCACAGCGGTACGGCGGGAACAATTCTTCGAAATGATGCCCAGCGCCTTTTCTACTTCCTCATTTTCCACCCCTAAAAAGAGGGTGGTATTGCCACTTTTCAAAAACCCACCGGTGGAGGAAAGCTTGGTGACGCGGAAGGATTCTTCAACTAAATTTTCCATCAAATTTGCGACATCCCCGTCCTGAACAATACAAATCAAGAGCTTCATGCCATTTCTCCTATTCTTTCGATGATCGCCTGCCAGCAAGCTGCCAGCACTTCTTCTGGTTTTTGCAGGGCATCCACCCGAACCACATTCTGCTGCCCCTGGATGGACGTCTCATAGCCCTGTGCAATGGCCCGGTAAAAGGCATCGCCCGCTGTTTCCAGCCGGTCGGACGCTTCCGGCCCGCCCTTTCTTTCCATGAGGCGAAGGGGGTCCGCCTCCATATAGAGGATCAAATCTGGCTCCAGATCCTGCGTTGCAAACTGGTTGATGGCTCGGACCGGCTCTATGCCCAGTCCCCGGCCCACACCCTGATAAGCCAGAGAGGAAAGTACGAAGCGCTCCGTAAACACATGGATGCCGGATAAAAGCTTTGGCCGGATGCGCTCCGCCACATGCTGGGCCCTGGCTGCTGCATAGAGTAGGGCCTCACAGCGGGGATCCATCTCCTCATTGGCACGGTCCAAAAGCATGGTCCGGATGGCCTCACTGATCGGCGTTCCGCCCGGCTCCCGGGTAAAGTCAAAGGGCAAGCCTGCTTGGGCCACCCGGGCCCGAAGCCCCTTCACCAGGGTGGACTTGCCAGACCCATCCGATCCCTCTAAAGAAATAAAAATGCCTCGTTTCATTCTTCTGTCTTTCTATTTTAACATAAGCACGGCCTGCCTAACACGACTCTTGAAGGGCCTCGATTTCGGCCAGATAAAGCCCCCCGTCAAAATCAGACGGCATGGACCAGGCCCCGCGCGGAGAGAGGGAAACCGCCGTTGCCCTGGCCCCATCGACCATACAGGAGCGTTTAAACTGGTTTTGACTGAACCGTCGGAAAAATAGCGCCATGACGGATAAAATTTCCTTCGGCGCGTAGGCGGGGAAGGCCTGTTTGGCATAGGCGAAGAGCGGCCCCGGCTCGGCTCCATAGCAATAAAAATAATAGAGGAAAAAATCGTGCAGGGCGTAGGGCCCGATCAGTTCTTCTGTTTTTTGAGCGATTTCTCCCTCGACCGGCGGAAGGAGCTCCGGCGAAACCGGGGTGTCGACAATATCCAGCAGCAGGTCCTTCCACTCAGGATGGCGGTCTGCTTCATGGCGAACCAGGTCCCGTGCCAGGGTTTTTGGAATGGACGCATTGACCGAGTAGGAGGACATATGATCTCCATTGTAGGTGGACCAGCCCAGCGCAATCTCTGAAAGATCCCCGGTCCCCACCACCAACCCTCCATGGAGGTTGGCCAGGTCGAATAAAATCTGCGTCCGCTCCCGGGCCTGGGCATTTTCAAATGCGACCGACCGGTCTCCTTCCTTCAGGCCAATGGAACGAAAATGGACCTGAAGGGCCTCCTCCAGGGCAATGATCCGAAAATCAACGCCCAGAGCCTGACCCAGTCGCTCCGCATTGGTTTTGGTCCGATCAGAGCTGCCGAAGGCTGGCATAGAAACAGCATGAAGGCCGGACAAGGGCAGATCCAAGGTCTTCATGGCCCGACGGGCGACCAAGAGGGCCAGGGTAGAATCCAGTCCCCCGGAAAGGCCCAGCCACAAATCCCGACAGCCGATGGCCTTCATCCGCTGCACTAAGCCCTGGCTTTGGATGGTGAGCGTCTCCTCTCGAAGGGTCGGACTCTTGGGGCAAAAGGGATAGGGATCAACCGCCCTGGTCAGCGTCTTTTTACGTCCGGGATACGGGACCTGCCACTCCAGCTCGCAAGCGATCTGCGGCTGGTCCTCCTCCCCTGGCCACCCCTCCTGGTGGGCCCGGCGTTGGCGAATCGGATAGAGATCCAGATCCGCATAGAAAAAGGCTTCCGCAGACAAGTCTTGCGCCTCCGCGAGGACCTTGCCGCCCTCTGCGATCAGGCCCCCGTCGGCATAGACCAGATCCGTCGTGGTCTCCCCCCGGTTGGCCGAAAGCATGGCCACCGCCGAACCAGATCGAGAGAAGAGCTCGGCCCATTGCCGGCGCCGTGCTGAAAGGCCCGGTAAAAGCGCTTGAGGCCGCTGGATCAGACAAAAATCGACCAGGGCATGGTGAGGGGACGGAAGGGGCCGACCCTCCGGGCTCCGACATAGGCCAATCGTGATCGAAGGGCCGTTCGGTCGATGGATTTTTAGCAGGTCTCCCGAAAGCCTATGCACCTCCCCCCGGTAGAGCAAAACCAAGCCGGGTCGGCCGCCCCCCTCCTGCCAGATGGGCAAACCAACCAGCGCCATCAGGTCCAAGCCTTCACAATCGATGGCCAGCTGCGTTGCCTCTTCCCAGGCCCTTTGACAGAGCAGGGCCCTTGTGCCCATATCGCCCAGGGCACAGCCTGTTAGGACCTGATCCGGGAAAAACGCCAAATCCACCTCTTTTTCGGCCATTTCTTCCAACATCGTTTGGATCACCGGCCGGTTTCGGTCGGGTCGGCCGATCCGGATCTCTGGCCGCCCGCAGGCCACTCGAAAATAGTCCATACGCGCTCCTTTCATAAAAACCGCCGGTCGCCCGGCGGTTTTCTATTACTCAACAGGGTTGCTATCGAGGGACCAGCCGTACACCCAGCCCTCGAAGGTCTGACCTTCTCCCTTATCAATGACCCCCTGCACCCAGACCGCATCCGCCTCCATGCTGGCCTGGCGCACCGTAACGGTGACGCCTTCGTTTGCAACGTTGATGATCTCACTGGCGGTGCCCGGTCCGGATCGGACATTGGAGCGCTTGGTCACACGGAAGGTCTTGCCGACCCAGGTATCCGGATCCTGGTAGTCCGCCGGCCCCTCCACCAGAGGCTTCGGCACATCACCAGGCGCGGTCGACTCCACTACCGATACACTTTCCTGACTGCTGATCTCGCTCTTTTGGCTCTGAACTGATTCTTTCTTTTCCTTCGATTGGGCCGTCAAGGGCTTGCCGGAAGATTCGACCGCTGGCTGGTTGGCATAGGTAGAGCCCCCCATGACGTGAATCACCTGATCGGTGATGAACCATAATATCAAAAGCAGGAGCAAGACCAGCACAACCACCGTTGCGCTCGTGGCCATGCTCCGCACCGGACCGCTCGATGGAGCCTTCATGGACCGCTTCGGCGCCGATCTTCGTCCTTCTACCCTCCGCTCCGCCATTGTTTCCTCCTTTAATATGGAAAGACACCTGGAGTGTCTAGCCGCTCGTTATAACAAATTTTACCATAAGGGAGCGCCCCTGCAAAAAAATGCGGGTCCCTTTTCCCCGGTCCTAAAAAAATGATATACTGCAAGGAGAACGCTTCCACTACAAGTCTCTGGTTCTTTTCTGACTTGCGCTCAGCGCAGTCCCTTGGATCCCATGGGCTAAGATCCAACTGCCGGCTCTTTCAGCCACCTATAAAGGAGGTTTCAATGAAAAAAGATCCTGTTCAGGAAGCCGTCACCCGTATCGTGGAGATTGACCCCTGGCTGGCAAATTTCCAGGAGGATTTAGCGCTTCGACAAGAAAATTATCAGAAGAAAAAAGAAGAAATTCTATCTATTGCGGGCTCCCTCTCCGAGTTTGCCAACGGCCACCACTATTACGGATTTCACCGGACGGCCGACGGTTGGGTCTACCGGGAATGGGCCCCCGCAGCCGCCCATCTCTTTTTAGTGGGCGATTTCAACCACTGGGCCCCCTATGACCACCCCCTCACCCCTCTTGGCAATGGAGACTGGGAGATTTGCCTGCCCGGCAAGGACGCCCTTCAGGAAGGACAACGGATCAAGGTCCTGCTCCAATACCAAAATCAAGATCATTATAAAATCCCCCTATACTGCCGGCGGGTCATTCAGGAGGTGCATGCGGACGGATCGATCGACTGGATCGGGGTGGTGTGGACCAAGGAAGACTACGACTGGCAAGCGCCAAATTTTAAGTTTTCAAAGGATGTAGCCCCCTTCATCTATGAGGCCCATGTGGGCATCTCTTCGGAGGAGGAAAAAATCAACAGCTTCCGGGCCTTTGCGGATGACGTATTGCCCCGGATTAAGAAGGATGGCTACAATGTCGTCCAGCTCATGGCCATCATGCAGCACCCCTACTACGGCTCCTTCGGCTACCATGTTGCGAACTTTTTTGCTGTCTCCTCCTGGTTCGGCAATCCGGACGATCTGAAATACTTGATTGACCAGGCGCACCGCATGGGCATCGCGGTCCTGATGGACCTGGTGCATTCCCACGCCAGCAAAAATCAGGCAGAGGGCCTGGCCTTTTTTGACGGAACCCAGGAGCAGTTCTTTTATTCAGGTGCGCGAGGCTACCATCCAACCTGGGATTCGATGTGTTTTGACTACAGCAAGACCTCTGTGCTCCACTTCCTCCTCTCCAATCTCAAGTATTGGCTCGAAGAATATCATTTTGATGGCTTCCGCTTCGACGGCATCACCTCCATGCTCTTTTGGGATCATGGCATGGGGACCGCTTTTACGGACTATGAAAAATATTTTTCCCTCAATACCAATATCGATGCCATCACCTACCTAACGCTTGCCACCGACCTGGTTCACAGCCTCTCCCCCAACGCCCTTTTGATCGCTGAGGATATGTCGGGCCTACCCGGGCTCTGCCTGCCGCCCGCCGACTGTGGGATCGGTTTTGACTACCGACTCGCGATGGGCGTGCCTGATTTATGGATTCGCAACATGGCCAAGGATGACCACGATTGGTCGGTCGATGAAATCTACTACGAGCTGACGACCCACCGACCCGGCGAAAAAAGGATTGCCTATGCCGAGTCGCATGACCAGGCGCTGGTCGGAGATAAGACCCTCTTCTTCTGGCTGGCGGACGCAGAGGCCTACTGGCACATGAGCAAGGAGGATGATAGCTACCTCATTGACCGGGCCGTGGCCCTGCATAAGATGATCCGCTTCATCACCCTGACTACGGGGGCCGACGGCTACTTAAACTTTATGGGCAATGAATTTGGCCATCCCGAATGGATCGATTTTCCCCGGGCGGGCAATGGCTGGTCCTACTACTATGCGCGGCGCCAATGGCATTTGGCGGATGATCAAAACCTGCAATACGACTACCTGCTGGCCTTCGACCAGGCCATGATTCATCTGGCCAAAAAGACCAACCTCATGGGGCCGAAAAATATCCAGCTCCTCTGCCAGGACAAGAGCCGGATGCTGCTGGCCTACCGAAATAATTCCTATATTTTCCTATTCAACTTTCACCCCACGGATTCCGTTGAGCACTTCGCCCTGCCCATGCACCGTCCAGGCCACTACAAGGTCGTCTTTTCAACCGATCGCAAGGCCTTCGGCGGCTATGGCCGGATTGATGAAGCCCAGATTTACGAAACGGAATCCTTCCAGCAGGCGGACTTTGCCCAGGGCATTCGGATCTACGTGCCGGCCCGCACCGGGATGGTGCTGAGGCGGGTCAGCGTCAATGAGGGAGAAAGCGATCCGCAGGATCGCCTGGCGGTCGACCAGCTGGTGGCCGCAGAGGAAAAGGCCCAAAAGGCCCTGGTGATCCAGCAGCTCAAGCAACAACAGAAGGCAGCCGAAGACTAAGCCCGCTTCTGGTCTGGCCCGATATGAAAAAGCCCCGCAGGCAACCGCCTGGGGGCTTTTTGTGATTATTTTAAATCGCTACCAGCATCAATGGCGCCTATTCCTTCCGGGCCAGACCCTGATCAATGGCAATCTGTCCGACCGCCTTGGCCACGGCCTTGGGCACCGCTTCGTCAAAGGGGGACGGAATCACATAATCCTCGCGGATTTCCTCATCCGGGATGATATCTGCAATGGCCTGGGCGGCCGCAAGTTTCATCTCTTCTGAAATCGCCGTGGAGTGGACATCTAATGCGCCTTTGAAAAGACCGGGGAAAGCGAGGACGTTGTTGACCTGGTTGGGATAATCGGACCGACCCGTTCCAACGACGCGTGCGCCTGCTTCCTTGGCCAGGTCATAGTCAATCTCGGGATCTGGATTGGCCAGGGCAAAGATGATGGGATCGTGCTTCATGGAACGAACCATTTCAGGCGTCACCTTATTGGGGACCGATACCCCGATAAAGATGTCGGCCTTGGCCATGGCTTCCTCCAGGGTGAGGTCCTCCGCGTCCTTATTAGTCTCCATCGCCAGCTCCTTATAAAGTGGGTTGGTATAGGAATCCACGTCCTTGCGGTTGAGGATGCCCTTGGACCGGAAGCCGTAGATGTTGGCCACGCCCATCTTGTTGAGCATACGAAGGATGGAGGAGCCGGCCGCACCCAAACCCGACATGACGACGGTGCAATCTGACCATTTTTTGCCCACCAATTTGAGGGCGTTGATGAGGCCCGCGATCACCACAATGGTCGTCCCGTGCTGGTCATCATGGAAGACTGGGATATCCAGCTCTTTTTTCAGCCGCGTTTCAATTTCGATGCAGCGGGGAGAAGAAATATCTTCCAGGTTGATCCCGCCTAAGCCGGGGCTCACCATCTTACAAATCCGAATAATTTCCTCGGTATCCTGGGTGTCCAGCACCAGCGGGAAGGCATTCACATCGCCAAAACGCTTGAACAGACAGCACTTGCCCTCCATGACTGGCAAAGCCGCCTCGGGGCCGATATTACCCAGGCCCAGGACCGCTGACCCATCCGAAATGACGGCGATCGTGTTGCCTTTCCCGGTATAGCGATAGACCTTGGCCTGGTCAGCCGAAATGGCCCGACAAGGCTCCGCCACTCCGGGGGAGTAGACCAAAGAGAGATCCTCCTTGCTCTCTAGCGGGGTTTTCAATTCAACCGTTAATTTTCCCTCCAACTCCTCATGAAGCTTAAGGGCTTTTTCAAATACATCTGACATCCCTTGATCCTTTCTTTCCTACTTTTTCTGAAGCGGCAGACAAAAGGGTCTACCGCTTGATCCTACCTGCTTTATTTTTCCGTGCTAAGCCGCACCATATGGGCGGGATTGACGGCCTGATCAAAATCCTCTTCACTGAGCTCCGTCTCTTCCAGGGCGATCTCCCGGAGGGTACGACCACTTTCAAAGGCGTGATGGGCGACCTCCGCCGCTTTTTCATACCCAATCAAGGGGGAAAGCGCCGTCACCAGCATCAGCGAGGCCGAAAGATTTTCCTGAATCCGATCCGTCCGGGGGTGCAGTCCCTCCAACAGGTGGAGACGGAAGCAGGTCATGCCCTTGGCCAAAAGATCCGCTGAATGTAAGGCATTATAGGCCATGAGGGGCATATAGGCGTTAAGCTGAAGCTGACCCTGGCTCTGGCCAAAGGAGATAGCCAAATCGCCTGCCAACACCTGGATGGCAATCATGGTCAAGGATTCCACCTGGGTGGGGTTGACCTTGCCTGGCATGATCGAAGAACCTGGTTCATTGGCCGGAATGGCGAGCTCCCCGATCCCGCAACGAGGGCCGCAGGAAAGGAAGCGAATATCATTGGCCATCTTATAGAGATCCATGGCGAGGTTTTTGAAGGCCGCAGAAAGGCCACATACCTCTGTTTTGGACGAAAGGCCATGGAATTTATTAGCCATGGGCACAAAGTCGAAGCCCGTCTCCTGATTGAGCTCGGTGACCAGCTTCTGATCGTAGCCCACGAAGGCGTTGAGGCCAGTGCCTACCGCCGTCCCGCCAATGGGCAGGTGCCGCAGGGCGTCGAGGGCTTGTTCGATCCCCTTCTCGCCCACGCGCAGGGAGGCGGCATAGGCGGAAAGCTCCTGACCCAGAGTCACCGGCGTGGCATCCTGCAGGTGGGTCCGTCCGGTCTTGACCAAATCTTCATAGCGTTTGGCCAGGTCCTCCAGCCCACCGATCAGGGCTGCTAGAGCAGGAAGCACCTCCTCCCGGGTCTTTTTGTAGAGGGCCACGTGCATGGCCGTCGGAAATACATCATTGGACGACTGGGACTTGTTGACGTGATCATTGGGATGGATCCGCGTCTGCCCCAGGAGGGCATTGGCACGATGGGCAATGACTTCATTGACATTCATATTGGTCTGGGTGCCGGATCCGGTTTGCCAGACGCTCAGGGGAAACTGATCGTCAAAACGCCCTTCGATGATTTCATCACAGGCCTGAACGATGGCATCCTTCGCCCCGTCCGGCAGCCGGCCGGCCTCATCATTGACCAGAGCGGCCGCCCGCTTGATCCGGGCAATGGCTCGGATCTGCTCCATGGGCATCCGGTCGCTGTCCTTGGGAAAATGCATCCGGGAACGCTCGGTCTGCGCGCCCCAGAGGCAATCGCCCGGTACCCGGACCTCCCCCATCGAGTCATGTTCGATGCGAAAATCAGTCAAGCTACTCCTCCTTGCGGTTCCGAATTAATTCTTCTTCAATCACGCCCGGCATGGTCATCTTGTAGGGGTCCATGATCTTGTTCAGCGTTTCCTCATCCATGAGCTTATTTTCCAAAACCAGCTCACGTACGGTCTTGTGGGACTGGAGGGCCTGCTTCGCGATGTGCGAGGCATTCATATAACCAATATGGGGGGCCAAGGCCGTAATGGAGGCAATCGAGATATTGACCAAATCTGCCAGACGCTTCTTATCCGCCTGGATGCCCTCCACGCAGTGAATGCGCAGCGTATGAATCGCCCCGATCAAGGAGCGGAAGGATTCAAAAATATTGTAGAAGATCACCGGCTCAAACGCATTGAGCTCCAGCTGACCTGCTTCGACCGCCATGGCCACGGTGGTATCATTGCCAAAGACGTTAAAGGCCACCTGGTTGACCACCTCGGGGATGACCGGATTGACCTTGCCCGGCATGATCGAGGAGCCAGCCTGGCGTGCGGGGAGCTGGATCTCGCCAAGTCCCGTCAGGGGGCCAGAACCCATGAGGCGGAGGTCGTTGGAAATTTTGGAAAGAGAGGCGGCCAGCGTTTTAAGGATGGATGAAGCAAAGAGGAAGCCGTCCAGATTTTGAGTCCCGTCAATCAGATTTTCGGCCTGATTGAGCGACAGACCAGAGACTTGGTTAAGGCAGGGCACGACTTCTTTGACATAGTCCGGATCTGCATTGAGCCCTGTGCCGGTGGCGGTTCCGCCCAGGTTGACTGTGGAGAGGGTCTCAATCCCCTGCTTAAAACGCTTCCGGTCCCGGCGCAATACAGAAGCATAGGCGGCAAATTCTTGGCCTAAACGGATAGGCACGGCGTCCTCCAGCTGGGTCCGGCCAATTTTTACATAATCATCGAAGGCTTCCGCCTTCTCATCCATGGCCGCGATCAGATCCCGAACCTCAACGTCCAAGTCCTGGAAATAGCGAATCATGGTCATCTTGCCGGCGGTCGGAATCACATCATTGGTGGACTGGCCCATATTGACATGGTCATTGGGGTGGACCAGGTCGTAGGCTCCTTTTGCACCCCCCAGGGATTCCTGGGCAATATTGGCAATGACTTCATTGGCATTCATGTTAAAGCTGGTTCCGGCTCCGCCCTGAACGGCATCGGTAATAAACTGATCTAAAAATTCCCCTTGCAAAATCCGATCGCAGGCCTGGACAATCGCCTGCCCTTTGCGCGCGGAGAGCAGCCCCACCTTTTGGTTGGTGATGGCGCAAGCTTTTTTAACCTCCACCAGGGACCGCGTGAAACGAACATCCGGGCCATGACCCGTGATGGTAAAATTCTCCAAAGCTCTTAGCGAATGGACTCCATAGTAGGCTTCCTTGTCTACCTCCATTTTCCCCAGTGAGTCTTCTTCCAGACGTACATTCTTTTCCGTCATTCCTTCCAATTCCTTTCTTTTCGTATGCTAACATGCAAAGGTCCCCCGCCGGCCAGGCCGGATCGGGGGAACACTCCGCTAACAACCTATTCTTGTTCCGCCTTTTGCGCTTCTTCAATAATTTTTTCTGCATTCTCATGGGGCACGGTCTCATAGGATTTAAAGCTCATCGTAAAGGATCCACGTCCCTGGGTCATGGACCGCAGGTCAATGGCATATTCCTGGAGCTCTGCATAGGGAGCCTCGGCATTGACCACCTGATTGCCATCCTCATCCTGCTCCATCCCGAGAATCCGGCCCCGTCTCTTGTTCATATCTCCCATGATATCACCTAAATAGGCATCCGGGATCGTTATTTGAAGTGACATCACCGGCTCCAGCAGAATGGGGTCGGCTTCCTTGATGCCCTTGGCAAAAGCCAGGTGGGCGGCCGTTTTAAAGGCCATTTCGTTGGAATCTACTGGATGATAGGAGCCGTCATAAAGGGTCGCTTTGACTCCCGTCACCGGGTAGCCCGCCAGGGGGCCTCGATCCAATGACTCCTCCAAGCCCTTTTCCACGGCAGGGAAGAAGTTCTTTGGCACTGCGCCACCGAATACCTCCTCCGCAAATTCAAAGCCTTCGGGAATCGGTTCAAAACGGATCCAAACATCCCCAAACTGGCCCGCACCACCGGATTGCTTCTTGTGGCGCCCCTGGACCTCCGATTTCTTGCGGATGGTCTCCCGATAGGGCACGACCAGATCCACCCGATGGACGTGAACGCCGTAATTGTTGGCCAATTTATTGATCATGGCATCCAGCTGAACATTGCCCAGGCCCCGAATCAGGAGCTGCTTGGTCTCCCGGTTGCGGTCCGGCTGGAAGGTCCGATCCTCCTCTGCGAGCTTGGCCAGGGAGGGAGAAAGCTTGTCTTCATCGTTCTTGCTGTCCGCCTGAATGGCATAGGTCAGGGTCGACTCGGGGAGCTTCAGCTTTTTAAAGCGGATGGAACGCCCTTTATCCGAGAGGGTGTCGCCCGTCTCCGTGTCCTCAAGCTTGGCAAAGGCTCCGATATCGCCCGCCGTAATCTCGTCCGTCTCCTCCTGCTGCTTGCCTCGCATAAAATACAGGCCGGAGGGACGTTCCGTCTTGTCCTTGCTGGCGTTGTAAATATCCCCCTTCTTGAGGGTGCCGGAAATGACCTTGACATAGGAAATCTTCCCCACATAGGGGTCAATCGTCGTTTTAAAAATGGCGGCGGACAAGGGGGCATCGGCCTCCATGGCCGGCACCTCACCCTCCTCGGGGCGGAAGCCCAGGTTGACGCCGGGGCTGTTGGGGGCAGGCATATACTTCTTCACCGCTTCCAGCAAAAGATCCAATCCTGCTCCAGTCGTAGCAGAACCCGCAATCAGGGGCACCGCAGAGCCATTGAGGATAGCAGCTGATAGCCCCTTCCGAATTTCCTCGGGCGTAAAAGTCTCCCCTTCGAAATACTTCTCCATCAAGGTATCATCCGTCATGGCGATCACTTCTACGATCTCGTCATAGGCGGCCTGAACCTCTTCCTTGCGGATCTCCGGAATCTCCACCTCTTTGGCCTGGAAGCCGTCATAATGATAGGCTTTTTGATCCATCACATCGATCAGACCTTCAAAGGTCTCGCCCATCCCCAAGGTCAGCGTCAGGGGCAAGACCTTCTTGCCAAACTCCTGGTGGAGGTTGGAGATGTTCACATTGAAATCGACATTGGGCTTATCCATCTTGTTGAGGAAAATAATTCTGGGGAGGGCAATTTTTTCCGTATAATTCCAGTAAATCTCGGAGCCAACCTCGATGCCGGCCGATGCATCGATCACCATCAGAGCCGACTCGCTGGCACGAAGGGCGGTAAGCACCTGACCAGAAAAATCAAAGTAACCCGGTGCATCCAGAAGATTGATCTTGGTGCCCTGCCACTCCACGGGTAAAACAGAAAGAGAAATGGAAATGCCGCGATTGATCTCTTCCTTGTCCCAGTCGGAGACGGTGTTGCCACTTTCCACCTTGCCCGGCCGTTCGATGGCCTTGGTCAGGTAGAGCAAGGCTTCCGACAGTGTCGTCTTGCCGGAACCACTGTGGCCCACCAATGCCAAGTTTCGAATGTCCTTGGTTACAAATTTTTTCATCGTTTCCTCCTCTTTACTAAGATAAAAGTCCCACTTCGCCCTTCCGGGCAATGGGCCTTATTCGTTGATTCATCGCGTTTCAGCCCGGCAGGCTCGTTTAAAAACGCTTGTATCTATTATAACAATAGAAAGGTTTTCCTTCAAGCTGATTTCCCCATTTCATCCCTAAAAAAGTTCCCTGAAATCCGGCCCTGGAGAATTTTTTTCTTCTCATTTTCGACCGAAAGAAAAAAGAGCGCCATCCTTTTGGGAAAAGAGGGCGCAGTCGCTTTTTTTCTATTTTTTATGATACAATAACACGCGTCAAGCGCTTTGCTTACACAGACAAGCAGCATTAGCTCAGCAGGATAGAGCGTCCCCCTCCTAAGGGGAAGGCCTGGGGTTCGATTCCTCAATGCTGCGTTTTGCTGGGGCCGTCCCTAGCGGTAGTTTTCTACGATAAAATTGATGTTCTTCTTTTCGATTTCATTTAACCCCTGCATCACCCGATCCATTTGGTCCTCGTAGGTTGACCTGGCTCGATACCACTCTTTTTGCATGAAATAGGCCTTGATCGATGCCTTTTTAAAGGCATATCCATGCCGCGCCAAAATTTCATTTAAAACCATCTGCGGCACCGAAGCTCCGGCGGGCATCGACGCCTGATATTGGTCAATGACCTGATCCATCGCTGTCCGGTCAATGAGGGCCTGGTCACTATAAGCCATGAGATAATCGCCCGATCGGGCTGGGCCGCTCCCCGCTTCTTCCGAGGACGTCCCCTCCCCGGGGAGACGCTCGCCGCCTTCCCGCTCTTCTTCCTCTGCAGAAAGACTGACCGAGCTTTCCCGCTCTGCCCCGCTTTCTGCCTCTGAAAACGCGGAAGAAGCCTCCGGCTGGGGCTTCGAGCTCGCCAATGACTCCTCTTCCCGGATCACCACATGCGGTTTTTCATTGGATTTTTTATTGTCAAATAAGCTCTGAATCAAGAGGATCAGAAGCAAAATGCAGAGCAAAATAAGAGAAATGACGCTGACCAGCAGAATTTTTTCTCGGTTTTCCTTCGATCGATTGGGGTTTCTTTCTGGCATCCTTCCTCCTTTAAAACAGTGCTATGCTCGGCCTCTTCACAATCTTGCAGGGACGTGGCCCCGGTGTTTGCTAGGCCACCAGACCAGTCAGGAAGCTGAAGAAATTTTGCAGCCCTCTTTGGAGCTTGGTAAACAGGCCTGCCTCTTCCGTCGGCGTGTGGGCGACAATGGGAATCTCCTTTAAAAGACGGCCATCCCGTTCAATCCGGATGCGGCCAAAGGCCTGATCTGCCTTGGTAGGCGCCTTTATCGTCCGATCAATCTCATAGGACACATCAAATTTAGCATTCACATAGGTGAAGTCATTAAAGGTGGCGGCCGGATAGAGGATGACGGATCCAGACTTTGCATCCGGCATTTCATAGCGCTCCACCGGCTGCGCTGCATCAACGATTACCCGAGGGGAGAAGGATCCGGCTGCGATATCGACCAGCTCCTTCGTCGTCCGCCAGCGCGCATCATTGGTCGGGGCCCCCATCACGATCGTCACGATATCATAGGTCATCTTCATCTTGCTCGACTGGACTTCAAAAAGGCCCGCAAAGCAAGCGCCCGCCTCTATCGATGTTCCGGTCTTCAGTCCCTTCAGGCCTGGAATACCGGAGAGATACTCCAGGAGGGTCGATTTCTTATCGAAGGACCGATCTGGTTCCCGAACGACTGTGATCTTATGAAGGTCCTTTATTTGTGGATATTTTTCCATCAAGAGCAGGATAAAACGGTAGAGCTCCCGAGCAGAAGAACGGTTGTATTGCCGATCCTTCGTCGTCAGGCCTGACGCATTGACAAAGTGCATGGTTTGATAGCCCAGCCTTCGAGCCGCGTCATTCATCAGGACGACAAAATCCTCCTCCCGGCCTGAAGTCGCCTCCGCCAGCGCACAGGCGGCATCATTGCCCGAGACCACCATCATCCCGGTCAAAAGCTGACTCACCGTCACCTGCTCCCCCGCCTTCAGCCCATAGTTCGAGGAGCCTGGATAATTAAAGGAGGCGGCCTGATCTGAGATCGTCACCTTCTGATTTAATGCCAGCTTGCCCTGGTCAATCGCCTGCATCACCACATAATAGGTCATGAGCTTGGACATCGAAGCAATGGCCCGAACCTCGTCCACCCCCTTGCCCAACACCACTTCTTCTTCATCCGCCTGTCCAATCAACAGAACCGGCACCTCCTGATAGTAGGTCAGCAGATGACGGAGGGAAGCGGCGGTCTCCTCCTCCGGGCTGGCCGCAAAACTCGCTACAGGCGCAGAAAAGCATAGCAAAAACGCCAACACATAAAGGAGGATCCGATATCGTTTCTGTTTCATGATTTTTCCTTCCATAACGAACGAAATAGCTGCATCATTTCCACATCCAACTGACGGGGATAATGAAAAGAGCTTCCTTGATCAATCGTCAGTGCTGCCTTGCGGAAAAGCATACAGGCTTGAAACAAGGCATCCCACAGCGAACGCGGGTCGCTGGTCGCATAGGTCCTCAGCAGACTCTCGTACTGGTCCTGCGGCATATAAGCGGAAAGATTCCTCAGATCTTCCCCCAGATTGATGGAAAATCCATTTTTCCGGGCTATGGCAATCCGCAAAAAGCGCAACAAAATGCGTCTTGCTCGCGCCAGGCTCATAAGGGCCGGCAACCATTCCTCCTGGTCCAAATAAAAAGCCATATCTGTCATTTCTGCGAAGAAGCGGTCCGGCAAAATTTTAAGATCTTCGACATCCGGCGCCTTTTCGCGGTGGGAGAGGTCCGAGGTGATTCGTCCCGCCATAAAATGATCCTCCCGGTCGAGTAAAATTTCCACCAGAGAATCCTGCTCAATGCGCGCCACCAATTGGTCCGTCTCTTCAACCAAAAAATCCAGGCGCAGATGGTCCTGGGTTAAGAGCCGTATCCGCAGAGGCGATCGGTCAGTCACCCCCGATTGGATGGGGTCTCGCCCCAGCATCACTGCCCAGGGTGCCTGGGTCCAGAAATCTAAATCATCCGTCCCAATCCACCAGGAGAAGGGCGTGGCCAATTCGGCAACAGAAGCCGGATTGATCCAGGCACCCCATCGGGCAAACAGGCGCACCTTCTCCATCCGGCTAATCTGTTCTTCTATCGTTGAAATAGTTTCCTTGGCTTGTTGATTGGCTTTCCAACCCTTTCCACCCATACCATCCTCCTCCGGCAGCTTCCGCTCTTTTGCTTATTATATAGAATTTAAGCAGAAGTTACCACAAAAAACAGGATAGCCGGCGACAAGCCCTCGTCACACGCTTACCTTCTTTTCCCTCGGCTTAATAAATAGAGGCCGGCACAAGACAAAAAGGCGCCACCGGTCAATGGAATAAAGGCGATTTCTTCTCCCGTCTTCGGCGCGCGCTTTCCTCGCTTCGTGCCCGCTCCACCGGTCTGCTTTCTGATTCTTCCTTCGCCCTCCAGCTCTAAAAAGTCCCCTTCTTCCTTCTTTTGGCTACCCTTTTTTGACGGATTTTCCTCATCAGAGCCCGCCTGTCCCTTGAGGTCTGGTTGATCAATCACAGTCGTATCCCCAGGCTCCTTGGTTTGGCCCTTGGAGTCGCCCGGCTTCGGTTTCTCATCGCCCGGCTTCGGTTTCTCATCGCCCGGCTTCGGCGTCTCATCGCCTGGCTTCGGCGCCTCATCGCCCGGCTTCGGCGTCTCGTCGCCCGGCTTCGGCGTCTCATCGCCCGGCTTCGGTTTCTCATCGCCCGGCTTCGGCGTCTCGTCGCCCGGCTTCGGCGTCTCGTCGCCCGGCTTCGGCGTCTCATCGCCCGGCTTCGGCGTCTCATCGCCCGGCTTCGGCGTCTCGTCCGATTGTCCTTCCGTAAGCAGTGCCTTGGTTAACACCGCTTGATCTTCCTCTTGCACGGTTTTCAGCAGGGGGATGCCAATGATTTGGCCCGAGCTTTCGGGACTGGTTGGGCTGGCGATATGCTGGTTTTTGGTCAAGTAGATCCGCCAATCGACCGTTCCCGCATAATTGGGGCGTGAAATCGTGAAGGAATAATCCTTTAACTCCGTGCCCGCAGGCACCTCAATTTCGAGTGGGTAGCTGCCATCCTCCAGGCAGGGATCATGGACCGTAAGAGGTTTCGTGAAGCGTTCGTCAATTTTTAGAGGGGACCCGGCTGGCAAAATCACCTTGGTGCCGGGCACCGAATAGCCCGTGACCACCTTCAAACGGTAGCGATTCGAACCGATGGATTCGAAAGCAAGCGCCGGTTTCTTCTGGCTGCGCAAAATCATCAGAGAGGCTTCCGCTTCCAAATGAAAGATTCGCTGCTTGGCCGATCCAAAAAGGGAATCTGCCTGTTTGTTTTTATCCTTCAATGCACCCAAACGGTCTTCGGCTTTTTCCGCCCGCACCACCGTTTTATACTCGTCCACCTGCTTCAGGTTTAGCCAGATCAGGGCCTGGCGCAGCAATTGGGCTCGCAGGGTTCCATTGCCATAATTGACCCGCATATAATGGTCAGTCTGCCCGGCCCGCGTAAAATCCTGATCTCGCAATCCATAGCCCGATTTCAGCGCATTCTGAGCCAGCTCCGATCGCTCCGTATAGACATAGTAGGTTTCTTTCTTATCATCCACATCGTCCTGCGCTTGCGTCAGCAGCTCATTGGACTCGAGACAGAAGGCCTGTCTTTCGGGATGAATATTGCTCTCCCGAATGCGTCCATTGTCCGCCTGGTCAGGATACCAAAGAAAGAAGCCCATATCCATCAGTCGTACTTCTGCGCCTCC
Source organism: uncultured Tissierellia bacterium (assembly GCA_902489145.1). Taxonomy (GTDB): domain Bacteria; phylum Bacillota; class Clostridia; order Tissierellales; family Peptoniphilaceae; genus Kallipyga. Next base: position 45,527 of record CABTYV010000001.1, read on the forward strand.
CCCCATGCCGCTCTTCCGCGAACTATTGCGTTTTGTAAAGCTCCCGGTTTCGATTTTTTCATCATATTTGGAAAGTCTCCGATAAATCCGGATATCATCCTCCGGCATCACCTGCTGCGGCGCCTCCTGATAGCAGGCGAGCTCCGCCAACCCTTCTGGTTGATAGGTCCATTTTTCCTCTGCCTGCACCTGGCCCCGGGACAAGGACAGGGAAGTGAGGAAAAGGGAGAGTGCCAGGCCAATGGCGACCCGTCTCTTCCGCCTCTTTTCTTGCGTGGGTTTTTTCATAGTAGAACCTCCTTCAGTTGTTTTTAACCCCGCTTTTACTATACGCAAGAAAAATATCCCCTGTGTCCCAGCTTTCCTGGCTTTTATGCCACCAGAATCCCACCTTTCGTGCCAGCTTGTTCCGATTCTGCCTAGAAGCTATGAAAGCCCCATCCAGAAAAATGCGCATAAAAAAAAGACTCCGTAAGGAGTCATGCGGGAAAAGGGATTTGAACCCCCACGCCCGAAGGCACTAGATCCTAAGTCTAGCGCGTCTGCCAATTCCGCCATTCCCGCATAAAAAAAAGGTGGATGAAGGGATTCGAACCCTCGACCTCCAGAGCCACAATCTGGCGCCCTAACCAACTAGGCCACATCCACCACACAAGGACCGACCACCTCAAATCAAGGAAGTAATAGGCCCTCAAACGTGCCATCGGGGATTCGAACCCAGGACCTCCACTTCCGGAGAGTGGCGCGCTTCCACTGCGCTAATGGCACATAAGCTGTTTTAATAGTATAACAGAAATCCGAAATAAATCAAGAACGGGCCGGGGCCTTTTCCAACCTGAATGGGGCTGTCATGCCTAGCCTCCCTTGCATAAAAAAAAACGGAGCAAGCCCTTCCTGTTCTTGCTCCGCTTAAAAACTGGCCGAAGGTCGGTCCTTGATTCACTAATTGACCGTAAAATCAATTTTACTGGGATCAAACTCTTCTGTATGATTGTACACCTCTTTTAGCTTTTCCTTCACCACCTTCGTGATATCGAGCTGAAACTTGCGCTCCTTGTCGGCAGGAATGGAGTCAAAGGAAAGCTTGCCTAGATTGACCTTTTTCCCTTCCTTATTCGTATAGAAGAAAGTAAAAACCACATCTTTCACTTCTTCGCTCTTGGCCGGTGTCACCGATCCGGCAAGATAACATCTTTGTTCCTGTTCCTTAGGATCAGCCGCTTTCTTTCCATATGGCGAACAATAGCAGGTCCATTTCGGCCGAAAATCCTCCTTGCTATGCTTGGGCTGGCAGCCCACCAATAAGAAAAGACAGAGGAAAAATAGGAGATAGCGTTTTTTCATCTCGGACCTTCTTTCGTTTACAAGGTTGCGTTAATAACCGCTAGTTCAGTATAAAAAATCCTGCTCTTTGCAATCGTTTTCACCTACTTCATCATAGCCCTAGTATGCAGTCTTGTCAATATTTTAGGTATTTTTAAATATTGATCGATGCTATCCGATGTCCATTTGCTAAGGCTACGATTGACTATTCCTGGCTTTCCTCCAAAGAAAAGCTAGGACCACTACTGTACCTGCAATAATAAACAAAAATAAAGGGATCGCCTTCGAAGCCGAATAGGATTGACTGCCTATTGATAGCAAGCGAAAAGCTATGACATATTGCGTGAGGTACAGAAGGAGCCCACATCCAGCATACGTCTCCCAGGTCAGCACCGATTGCTTTTGGCGATGCCAGTAGGCCAAAAAAGCGGTGAGCGCCCAAAAAGCAAAAGTCACTTTTTGCATCCCCCCGCCCACATCCATCACGGCGGACTGATCGCCCAAATGTAAGAGATAAATAAGATTTAGAGAGAAAAAGAGGCTTAGTAACGTCAGGGAAAGGAGGCGGCTGTCTCTTTTCCAATAATCGCTTAGCTGAGCATGGCGCACGTCTCCTGATCTGGAAGGATGCGCAGGCAAAAAAAGCGCCCCGAGCGCAGCTAGTCCCGACAATGCAAGGCCAAGAAGAATCAGCCTTTCAAGCCATACGCCATCCATAAAGGGCCTCCTTTGTAACGGTTCATATTTCTCTCACTGTTATTTTGATTATACCATAATGCATTTTTTTAATAAGATTGCTGAGCATGAGAAGTGACCCTGAAGGCGCACCTGTGCTTGGATCCTATTGTCGGGCGGCGGGCCGACACCGCATGGTTTTCATCGCTGGCGGAGGCCGACACCGCTTGGTTTTCATCGCTGGCCGCAGGCCGGCTCCGCTTTACGGGCGATCGTTGGGGGCTTTGGGCAGAAGTGTAGAGGAAAACAGGTACCCCCGTGTTTTCCTCTACAGGAAAAATGACGTTATTGTCAAAAAAGGGGAGGAAAATGGCTACCCCCCTGTTTTCCTCTACAGGAAAAATGACGTTTTTGTCAAAAAAGGGGAGGAAAATGGCTACCCCCTCATTTTCCTCTACACTTTCGCCCATTTTCCCCAAAAAAGTGTAGAGGAAAACGGCCACCCCTGCGTTTTCCTCTACAGTAAATATGACGTTTTCGTCAAAAAAGGGGAGGAAAATGGGCACCCCCCGGTTTTCCTCTACACTTTCGCCCAATTTCTCCAAAAAAATGTAGAGGAAAATGGCCACCCCCTTATTTTCCTCTACATTTTCGCCCATTTTCTCCAAAAAAGGGGAGGAAAATGGCCACCCTCTCATTTTTCCTTACACCGCTTCCCCATAGAGACAAAAGGCACAAAATGAGACGGCAGGCCGTCCGCGACTGGCAGCCACCATCCGCCCACCACCCGTCCACCACCTCCGTATTATCCATAGAGTCAACCTACCCGGTGGAGTCTTGAATTGGCAGGAGAAAGGTGATATGATAAATCCGCTATCGGGGTGTGGCGCAGTTTGGTAGCGCACTAGTCTGGGGGACTAGGGGCCGGAGGTTCAAATCCTCTCACTCCGATCCAAAAGAAAACGGCTTGAAATCAATGATTTCAGGCCGTTTATTGTTTCTCTTGAGTTATCCACATTTTGCGTTTTGCCCCAATTTTGCCCCCAATTTTTTTCTAAATTATTTCAGACATCATTTCTATGGCCACTTCCCGCATGGCATCGGTGACTCCAAGATCTCTTTTCGCCTTATCCTTTAACTTTATTTTTTTGCTCTACAGGCTTTAAATAAATCATCCTCTGAAATTATTAGGATAGGCTTTCCCGCTAGTTGGAGTTCTTTGGCTTTTTTTATCTTGCTCCCATAATTGCCAAAACTCCAATCAGGACTTCCCTGACTTCCGACGATAAGAAAATCAGTTTTTCCAGATACTGAAGATTTTATAGTTCCGTCAATTGATTCGACGAATCTTTTTATATCATTACGGGTTCCATGGTCGAAATCTCCCGTTAGAACAACGTTTTTACCTTCCAACGAACACTGCTCATCTAATGTATTATCTATGGGATTAAGTATTTTATTGAACAGGGAATATAATTCTGACCTTTCTAATTCATCCACAACTCCATCTTCAAGGACTTGGTAGAGCAAGATGCATATTTCATTAAATGGATACTGATCCCTAAAATTTTTGTTATCAACTAGCCATGTCGCTAGAGCTTCTAATTCTTTATTAGTGATAACGTCATCAACCATAATTCCTTTTATCATAGCTTCTAATTTTTGCAGCGTGAGAGTTTCAAGATTATGAATAGTATGATATTGTTTATTCTTTTTTTCTGAGTATGTTCTATTTCAGGAATTAGGATTAATGATTCATAACAATTCTTAGTCATTATGCAGTCTGGCATACCTCTATGTAATGCCCCTTCAGGAAGAATGCAGAAGTATGAGGCAACGGTAGAAAGCTTATAGTTAGATAAATTATTAATTCGTGAAATAGCTAATGGATAAACATCTTCATAGTTGTTTTAAACTCAAAACCATATTTATCCAAATGTCTTTTTAGAATAGGTAGGTCAAATCTTGAAATATTATAGCCGATTAATTTTTCAGAACCTATGAAGCTCATAAATCTGGCCAACACCTTATCAATACTGTCAGCATACATGAGATCCTCTTCAGTTATCTTGTTAATTCGTTGTGCAACAGGATCTAATTGGCTTACAGGCTTAGAAAGCTCAGAGAAAGTATCGATAATTTGCTTATCCTTAACCTTTATAGCGGAAATTTCTAATATTTCACATTTTTCCGTGCTTAGCCCATTAGTTTCTAAATCAAAGACTATGTAATCGCATTCGGTAGGTGAAGATTTCTTTTTAAAGATATTAAAAACATCCATTACAATTCCCTCCTAAATCTCCATAACTATCCTCAATCTCTTTCCGCTTCATCTTTCAGATCCTTGTAGAGCCTGTAGAGGCTTTCGTCATCCCGGTACTCATAATTTTGCCCGTCAAAGGCCGCCATCCGGATGTGGTCCCTAAGCCAGATCAGGATCTCCTCGCGAGATGGACGCTCTTCGCCGGCTTCTCGCTCATCGGTCATACTATATAAGGAGGAGGACAGGAAGTCTTCCGCATTGGGCTTCATTACACGGGTGGGTGAGATTAAAGTAAAATTTTCATCTTTGAATAGGATTTGCTTATTTTCATATCCAATTCGTTCCGGAAAAACTGTAGTCTTAGTTGTTTTACCAAGTAAATAATCGATGTCGACATTAAAGATGTCCGATAAATCTTGGAGCACGTATGTACTAGGAACTCTGTTATTTGATTCGTACATTGAAACGGCACTCCGTGAAAGATTAAGGATTTCCGCCAATCTTGTCTGGCTCATCCCCTCACGCTCCCTTAATAGCTTTATAATATCTCCGGTTTTCATACGCATTCCCCTTTCTTTTCAACAGTATACACTTTTAGTGAATACCGCCAATAAACATATCACTTTAAGTGAAGTATATTACCTTGGATCAACGCTAGGAAAGGGGGTGAAGTCAAAATGTGCAAAGCCGTGGACCGCATTAAAGAGTATCGGTCTATGCTTACTATTACGCAGAGAGATCTCGAAAATCAGCTTGGTGTTGCTATTTCAACGGTGAGTATGTACGAGAATGGAGAAAGAAAACCCAGTGATATTGTAAAGGTCAAACATGCTGAAATTTTTGGGACTAGCGTTGGTGCTCTTTTTTTGATTAAACATGACACTTTAAGTAAACAAAGGAGGCCCCAATGAAAATCGATATGAACAGGGAGGCCATGAGAGGAGGGGAGAGTGGAGAAACCAGCCAACACTTCAAAGCTCACCATCAAGTTGGAGAATCTGGATGAGTATAGAAAGAGGCTTAATCATCTGGCTAATTGCATTGGAGAAACAAGGAAAGCCATTGAGTCCTTGGAAGCAGTTGAATTTGACTATTCAGTTCAAAAGTTGCACCAATCTGACGCCAGCAATAGGGGGGATGAAACACATGATCCATCACTATCTTACTAAGTATGAAGAAGATGGAGCCAGATATTCGGAATCATGGCTCCAGGTAAACTTCTTCATTTGGCCGATATGCTTTTGGAGGAAAAGGATCAAGATCTAACTAGCTTTTCTTCCATCTGTTGCCCGGCTTCTGTGTTGGTGGAAGACGATCTCCTTTGTCGATAGTAACAACTCTGGGGTCGCTTATGGAACCCCCGCTAGGTCCCACTTCAATGTACTTTCCGGGTCTTTGATTGTCCTGCCCTGGTTTTTTAAGACCTTCCATGATGTGCCTCGTTTCATTATGGATTTCAAGAACATGTTCCAGCGTGCTCCTGATAAATTGAGTATACCACAAATTGACCTATAAGGAGTAACAAGCACATTATGTTGTACTTTATGGAAAAAACACGAAAAGAAAAAGGACTAAGCCAACAGGAAGTTGGAGATCGAGTCGGAATTACACAGACAAGATATAGTTCCTACGCCAGAGGATCGAGAAGTCTTCCCGTAGAGATTGCAAAGAAGATCGGGAAAGTTTTTGAGGTGGACTGGTGGAGATTCTATGAATATGAAGAGGAATGAAAGGTAGGCGGATATGTACCATGAAGATATAAAGGAATGGCTCCTCGCTAATGGACTTTTTTGGAAAGACCTAGCGAAGACTGTCGGGGTCTCTAGCCTGAGCCACTACACCACGACCGGGAAGTTCTTCCCGCCGGAGTGGGTCGAGAAGTGGCAGAAGGTTTACGGGTGGAGCGACCGAGAGGCTTTCCTCTTCCAGTATGGAAGGCCCTTTCAGAAGGACCCACAGGAAGAGGAAGATAAAGTCATAAAAATAAGCCTGGAAAAGCTAAAAAATCTATTAGAAGCATAGGAAAAGGAGAAAGAAGAATGAAACTAAAAGATTGGAAAGACTATATGATTAGTCAAAAAATAGCCCGACTTCTGCTCTTGGGCCGCTATTTTGGCAAGCGCGGGCTTATATCTTCGCGGGAATGTGGCTTCTATGGATCATCATGCGATGATACCAGCACAGAAGCGGGCCTTCGAGTCGGCCGTGACGATCCTGGTCAAGCTGCTAAATACAAGACCAAAATTTAAGGGCGGAAGGGGCAGCCCCTTCAGTGGTGGGATCCCGACCGCCGTGTCAAATGGGAAAACCCTGGATAGCCTGATCCGGACCTTCCACCTGGACCGAAAAGCCATCGAAGAGGAAGCATACAGAAGAAAGAAAAAGGAGGAGACGAAATGAAGGCTACGCTCAGACTGGATACACAAGACTTACTCACCACCATTGAGCAGGGTACCCTGCTTGCGCTGGGATAGGGGCTTTTGCAAGCGGAGAAGGAAAGAGAAAATAAAATGCATAAAAAGGAGGAGGCCCAAGCTTCCCAGGAGAAAATCAGTACAGATACGCTTAGACGGCTTTTTAAGGAAAAGAATACCAAGGAAAATCGGCCGAGCCTACATCTGGAAGACTGAAAACAAGTAAAGGAGAAAAATATGAAGCTATCAAATGACACTTACGACGTTCTGAAGTGGATCATCACCCTGGTCCTACCCGCCACGGCCACCCTGGTCCAGACGGTAGGAGAGAGCCTATCCAGGGGGCCCACCGCTCTGGTGGTCACGATCCTTACGGTGGTCACGATCCTTACGGCGGTCACGACTTTTCTGGGGGTAATCTTTATGAGCTCCAGCATCCAGCACCAAAAAAGACACATCACGATCCCCTCAAACGACGGGAGAAATCGTTTGAAAATCGTGTGAAAATAACCAGGAATGAGCATTTTGCTAGCTTAAATCGTGAGTGAATCGTACGAACCGTGTCTCTAATTAAAGAGGCACGGCTATTTTTTTTTCTGTAAAACACTCGATTTTATATATGTAATGACGTATAATATATACAGAGGTTGAGAGAAACCTCAAATAAAAAGAAAGGAGGAAAGGGAATGGAGATAGATACAATAATAGCTCTAGCCCAGCTGATCATCAGTGTCGCCACACTGGTTGTAACGATCAGGAGGGACTAGAGCCCAAGAAAGAGGGGCGGAAGCCCCTCCCCCCGTCAGGGGGTGTACCTATCTTATACCCGGGAAAGAATTATGACAACACTGAGAGTATTATTGATCTTGAACCTGGTAGTAAGCTTAGCGAACTTGTACGTTCAAATCAAAGGAAGGAGGAAGTAATGGAGAAGAAAACAAGTGAGGCTCAGTTGCGAGCAAGTCAAGCCTGGGCCGAAAAGAACAAAGAACGAAGAAAGATCATCAGCCTTAGAGGGAGTGCCCGGTCTTTTATTCGGCATTGGGCACAGTTTGAGGATTTAGAGGAGCTAGAGGGATTAATTCAGCAAAGGAAAATAGCTCTGGAAAGTGAAAAAGAGGGGGAGTAACCCCTCTTTTTTTCTATCTTTTTGCCCCCAATTTGCCCCCAATTGGATCTAAATCTGGTTAATTTCAATACTATACTGTTTCTTTAGGACACGTTAAAAGCCAGTAAAATCAACGCTTGTATAAGATTCAGGTTAACCTGGTTTATTTCCCTTTTGTGCCTTGAGTACAATGAAACGGTCCTTGGGGAAGACGAGGCGGGAGAAGGCGGCACAAGGAAAGCTACCCAGATGGACTATGATCTATTTTAATGGAATTCGGGTATGCTAGTATCAAGAAAGAGAGGTGCAACATGGAAATCAAAAATAATAATATAGGAAAAGCACCTTTCTCTGAAAGGTGGCAAAGTTTCAAAGAAGCCTATTTTGCATGGGCTAAGTACAACCAGTTCAAAGAAGACCCATTTCCGGATTGGAATTCTGTAGGTCTAGAAGAGATCAATAAACTTCCTCCCGCAAGAAATTCGACAGAATATGTAATGAAATGCTCTAAAGCCGGAGCCATTTCGGATTACATGTACAAACGTGCATGGAAAGAAAGAAAAATACGGGTAAGGCAAAAAAAAGCCTTGCTACGGAAGGATTTAAGGAAGGCCTTTTTAGCTTTGTTTTAAGCGAAAAATATTAGACGGAAGCATCCTAGAAAACTAGGATGCTTTTTTATTGGAGGATAATATGGCGAATGGACGAATCAAAGGCATTACCATTGAACTTAATGGTGATGCAACAAAACTTAATAAGGCGCTTGAATCCTCTGAAAAATCTGCCAGAGAGTCGTCAAAGGTGTTAAAGGAAATCGAGCGGAACCTGAAGTTTAATCCGGGTAACTCCAAGCTGGTCGAGCAACAACAGCGAAACCTTGCGCAAGCGATCGAAGCGACCAAGGAGAAGCTCAAGGTTCTTCAGGATGCCGATGGACAGATGAAGCTGCTCCTGGAATTGTGAAGGTAAAAAAGCAGGAAGGCGAGATAAAGCCCTATACGGTGCCAACGGTTGGAGTCCTCACCGGAAAAGCCGACAAAATCCATACTCACCAGCCCTCCGATATTGAAGGACTTTCGCAGGCCCTGGAGGCCGCTGGGCGAGTGAAGAGCGTGAACGGAAAGACCGGGGAGGTGGTGATCCCCATCGCTACCCCATCAGCGGGCGGGCTTTTTAGTAAAAGCGATAAGGCGAAGCTAGACGGGGTTGAAGCTGGGGCGAATCGGTACATTCATCCGGCCACACACAAAATACAGGAAATTGATAACCTTGGATGGGTGCTCGGCGGGAAGGCGGATGTAGGGTACACCCATAGCTACTATCTCACCAAAAGCGAAGCGGGGAGCACGTATCAGGTTAAAAGCGCTATGACAAGCTATGCCACAAAAAGCGATTTAGCAAGGAAGTTCATTCTGTGCACGAGTGAGGATGACGCCAAAAGCAAAGCGGCAAGTGGCGCCTATCCGTCCGGTACTGTCTTTTTAATTCCAAAGGGATAGGGGGAGGGATGAAATGGCAAATCTCATACATTACACGAGAGAGGAACTTGCTAAGACGCTAAACCCGCCGTTTTTTCTGGAGGAAGATTATGAAGAATTCCACGGTGTGCTTATCCCGTTATACGATAATGGGGATTTTTACCTACATCTAGATGTTGCGCCAAACTCAACCGAGGCTTACGGATCTTTTAGAAAATATAGTTACAAAAATCAATCCGCAATATATTGGAATGCGCCACCAGCCCCGACAAGTCAATATGGCCTTGTTCTATCTCATAGAATTTATTATGATGACGGGTCAAGAAATATAACCTTGTTTAGACTGAATCTGCTAGAAGAAAGGCATCTATGGTACGGGCTAATTGAACTATTAGTAACCTCGCAGCGTAAAACTATTGCCCTATCAGACGGCAAGAAGTATGACCGAGCGTTATTTTTGCAGTCGGATAACAGCTTTGTGGAGCTTTCCGGCCTCACCTTTTCAAACTAGAATAGAAGATAGCTATGGCAGAAGGACGAATAAAGAGATTGTTGAATTGGGGTATACGGTTGGTAAAAATGGTTCTGATAATTCCGATGCAACAGCTATTAAAATTCACCATTCAAAGGACCGAACTCATATCTCTCCAAAAAAGGGGGAAAATAAATGAATTTAGAAAAATATTTAGGTAAGAATATTAAAGTTATTTTTATTGACGGGCAAGTACTTAGAGGATACTGCAATTCATTTACAGGAAAGCTTGATACTGAAGATGAGCTTTATGATGAAATCACAATCGAAACTGATAAATTTGAGTATGTCGGATTTAGTGAATCAGAAATCAAATCAATAGAGATGCTAAACTAAGCACAAACTAACGAAGGCGAGGAAGTGGTAGTATTTAAGGTACCAGCAGGAGCAAAAGGTGCTTACGTTGGGGACAACAGCGCGAACCCGGGTGAACAAGAATTCATTTTGGGAAGACGACAGAAATACACTGTGCAACGAGTTGACGGAGTACTGGAGGTTACTATTCATGAAAAAGACTAAAGAGGAATATCTCGCCATAAAGCCTCCGTACCTTCTTTATGAGCGATGGGTTAAAGAAGTGGAGAGGGCCTTTTCTCCGGATGCCTGGAAAGACTGGACAGAAGAGGAAAAGGAAGATTGGCTTGAGGATTTTTTTCTAACTAAACCCGTTTCTATGTTTGAACGCTGGAGAATGGATGCGGAAATGTACCGCAAAGAAAACAAGGAACATAAAAGCCGATTTAAAAACTAAAAAGGCTATTTATGAATTACCAAAACCAACTCGTCGAGTTGGTTTTTTATTGCATGAAAAGGAGGTCCTAATGGCGAAAGATGATTATGATGTGGTCGTATTCAGAGTACTTGCCTATCTCTATGCGGTCTTCAAAAGAAAGATTGTTTTTGAAAAACTTACGTTTGATCCATCTGTCAGTAAGGGTTTGTCTGATGAATATTTTAAAAATGTCTTCCGATTGATAACTGAAGAAGAGCTCATTGAGGGCCTATCCTTTGTTCGTGTATGGGGAAGCCAGTATATTCTTGCGAATAGCCTTGATGAGATGAGTATTATATCAAAAGGGATTCATTATTTAAAAGAGAATGACAGGATGGAAAAAGCAAAAGAGGCCATTTTACGTGGCGCGGATCGCCGAGGCAGAGGACTATGATGAAATCAAGTGGATGCTGGATGAACCCGTCACAAATTTCAGTATGTCGGTTGTTGATGATTTCATAATGGCAAATATCATGCTCCATTATGATATGGGCCTCCATCCGAAAATTGTCAGAAAAGAGTCCGGGAAGTGCTGCGATTGGTGTCATGAAATTGTCGGCTCTTATGACTACCCCGATGATGTGCCCGATGACATATACGAGCCATCGGTACTGCCGCTGTACGGTGGAATACTTCCCAGGAAACGGGAAGAAGCTAGATGTATGGTCTAAAGAGTGGAGAGACGTCGACAAAAAGGATAAAATAAAAGAAAGAAAGGACCTTGAGAAAAAGGGAAGACGCTTATGATCAGGCGATGAAATATAGGGACGGTTTGATGGGTGAAGGAGGGAAAAATGATAAGTTATGAAGAATTTAGGAAAAGGGTTATAGAAAGATTCACAGAGTTGAGCCAGGCTCTATCCGCTCAAGAGATAGAAGACTACTTTGAAAACAGCCAAGAGGCGAAAAGTGTACTGGAAAATAGATACAGGGGCTACTCGGAACGATATGAAAAAGGCGAGCTTCCGGATAACTTAATTCCCAGTTGCGTGGCCTCTGTAGCCTACTGCCTTTATATGATGTACTAATCCAGGAGGCGAATGTGTGGCGGTGTAGCTTTTACGATTATAAATTATGAATTACTATAACCCAACTCATAAGGATAAAATAAAAGAAAGACAGGACCTTAAGAACAGATCTAGATCCTTACACAAAGAAGATATTAGTAATAAAGGCTTCATAAGAGGATCCGAAAGGAATTATCCCATAGAATTCTTCGGGTTGGATCATGTAGCTTTTACTCAAAGAGTATAAAAAATGTTACGGTAATCGCAGGCAGTGGTGTAAGAACGATTATTAGAGATGCTCCAAGGTTAGAGAGCCTATATAGAGTGCCAATGAATCGTTGGCAAAAGGTAAGCAGGGTTACCAGTATTTTGTTTAAAGGGAAGCCATTAAAAGCAGAAATACCACTGGTATGAGGCTAACGGTCAAGTGAAAGAGGTCAAGGTTAAGAGGGTTTTTAAAGATGAAAGTTAAATATATAGGCAAAGACGAAGGGATATCCCTAACAAAGAATAAAATTTACGAAGCGCTGGGCTATGAGTGTGGCTTTATTAGAATTGTTGATGACACTGACGAAGATTATTTGTATGATCCGGATGACTTCTTAATTATTGAAAGTGATGAGTAGTTTTTTAATCAATAGGCAATTTTAAATTATGATTTACCACAAACCAACTCAACGAGTTGGTTTTTTTGTTGTCGGGAAAGAGGAGGCGCAGGAATGAAAAGGGATATGGATTTAGTACGAGATATTTTAATCCTTGTTTCGGAAAGCAATCATCCGGTGGACGCAGGTGCGTTTGTAACG
>CABTYV010000002.1 GCA_902489145.1 uncultured Tissierellia bacterium
AGGCCGTTTTCCAGCCATAGAGATAGACCTTGAGCGCCGGTCCGCTGGCCAGGGGCAGATAGGTCTGGAGAAAAAGATTTTCCAACGGGGTGGTTCGAAAATCGACAGTCGATAGATCAAAGGACAGCTTCATGCCTACCTCCTAACGCTGGGCCGGACCTGGGGAGTAGTCGACACTTTCAAAGAGCGTCTGCTCCTTTCGGAAGTGAAGCTGGATCTTCCCCGTAGGACCGTTACGATGCTTGGCCACAATCACCTCCGTGATCCCCTGATTTTCCGTATCGGGATCGTAATAATCCTCCCGGTACAGCAGCATCACCACGTCCGCGTCCTGCTCGATCGCGCCCGACTCCCGCATATCCGACATGACCGGGCGGGAGCCCTCCCGAGACTCGGTTTTTCTCGAGAGCTGAGAAAGCGCCAGCACCGGGCAATTGAGCTCCTTGGCCAGGCCCTTGAGCCCCCTTGAAATGGTCGTAATCTCCTGCTGACGGTTGTCGCTGCGCCTGGCATCGTCCGTCGTCATGAGCTGGAGATAATCCACCACCACCAGGTCCAATCCCCGTTCCATCTTCATCCGCCGGCACTTGGACCGCAGGCTCTGGATGGAAAGGCTGGAGCTGTCATCGATGTAGAGGGGCAGCTCATTGAGCCGCTGGGCCCCTTCCATGAGCCGGTCCCAATCCTCCGCCTCCGGGAGATCGCCAGAGATGATCTGCTGGAGATTGAGGCCCGATGCCATCGCCAGGAGCCTTTGGGCCAGCTGGAGATTGGACATTTCCAGTGAAAAAATGGCCACTCGGTAAGGATGCTGGCCCCCCTCCGTATAGCGGGCAGCGTGATAGGCCATATTGACCCCCAGCGAGGTCTTACCCATCGAAGGACGGGCCGCGAGCAGGACCAGGTCCGAGGGCTGAAGGCCAGAGAGCAGGTCATCCAAATCCCGGTAGCCCGTGGTCACCCCCGTGATCTTGCCCTGATTGACCGAGAGCGCGGAGGTCCGGGCAATGGTCTCCTGCATGGTTTCCGAAAGAGGACGCAGGCCCGTATAGATCCGGTTCTGGTTGATCTCCAGAAGCCTGGACTCCGCACCCTCCAGGATGCTCTCCGGCAGTTCTTCACAGGAAGCAGCGCGTTCCCGGACCTCCTGTCCCAGGCCAATGAGGGCGCGCAGGAGGGCATTGTTTTTGACGATCTCGATATAAGAGGTCAGGTTGGCCGAAAGAAAATCTGAATCTGCGACGGAAAACAGAAAATCCATGCCCCCAATTTCTTCAAAGGTCTTGCGCCGGGTTAGCTCATCCTCCAGGGTCGCATAGTCAATCGGCCGATGGGTGGCTGAGAGCGCCAGCATCGCTTCGTAGAGCAGGGCGTGGGCCGGATGGTAAAAATCCTCCGGCGTGAGCTTTTGGCTGACCAGGGTGAGATCAGATCCCTTGCGAAAAATACAGCCCAGAACGGCCCGCTCTGCGTCGGGACTCGCAGGCAGGCTTTTGGGGCTTTCAACGGAGGCCATCTTAGGCTTCTTCTATCGTGAGGGGGAGCCTGGCCACCATTTCCGGATAAATACGGATCTCCACCTGGTGGTGGCCCAGGCTTTTCAAGGGCTCGCTGATTTCGATCTTTTTCTTATCAATCTCCAGCCCCAGCTCCTTGTGGAGGGCGTCTGCAATATCCTGGGCCGTGACGGCCCCAAACAGCTTGCCCGATTCCCCGGCCTTGGCTTTTAAGGTCAGCTCGCTCTCCTCCAGCTTCTTCTGCAGGCGCAAGGCCTCCTGACGGCGCGCCTCCTCTTCCTTGGCCCGCTGTTTTTCCATGGCCCGCCATTTCTTAATGACCTCCGGCGTCGCCTGAAGGGCCAGTCCCTGCTTGGCCAAAAAATTCTGGAAATAACCAGTCTTCACATTGACCAGATCTCCCTTTTTTCCGGTTCCCTGTACATCCTCAAGCAGTATGACTTTCATTGGCTTCCTCCTCTTCAAAATAGTGATGAATGGCTGTCTTTAATTGCTCCTCCGCCTGGTCCATGGTCCCATCGAGCTGGGTCGCTGAGGCGGTCAAGTGGCCCCCGCCCCCCAGGGCCTCCATGATCAGCTGAACCGAAATATCCCCAAAGGAGCGGGCTGAAATATGGATCCGATCATCGGCGTAGCACAGGACAAAGGAGGCTTTGACCCCCCGGATCCCCAAAAGCTCATCGGCAGCCTGCGAAGCGACCAGCGTGGATCCTTCGACCTCATGTTCAAAACGAGAAATCATGATCTCATGTTCAAATTGCTGGGCCCGTGCCAAAATCTCGGCCCGGTAGCGGGTCAGGGTAAAATCATCCTGGAAAAGCTGTTTGATCACAATGGAATCCGCGCCCTGCTGCTTCAAATAGGCAGCCGCTTCAAAGGTTCTCGTCCCTGTCTGATAGTAGAAGCCCTTGGTATCGACCGTGATCCCGGCCAATAAGGCCTCTGCCACAACGGTGGGCAGGTTGGGCCGGTTGTCCAAATAGGAAATCAACTCCGTCACCATCTCGCTCGCCGAGGAGGCGTAGGGTTCAATGTAGGAAATTTCTGCGTTTTTGATATAATCCTGCCCCCGTCGGTGGTGGTCAATGATAATGATGCGGTTACCCTCGTCCAAGAGCGCCGGCGCCGCAGCCGAGTCATGGCGGTGGTTATCCACGACGACCACGAGCGAAGCGGCCGTCCGCCGGTCCAGCGCCTCTTCGCTATTTAGAAAGAGGCGTTTTGCCCCAGGCAGGTCCTTCATCACCTTCTGGTAGAGGTTCTCGATCGCCGGGGTTACCTCATTGAGGACGATGTGAGCCTCCACGCCCGCACTCTGGGCAAAAACCACCATGCCCAGGCAGGTCCCCAAGGAATCCATATCCGGATTGTCGTGGCCCATGATGAAAACCTGATCCGAATTCATCACAAAGCTACGAATGGTATTGGACATCACCCGGGCCTTGACCTTGGTGAAGCGCTGGGTGGCCTGATTTTTCCCACCCACATAGGAGAGATCGTCGCCCGATTTGAGTACGGCCTGGTCCCCGCCCCGCGAGAGGGCAATGTCCATCGCCTGGCGCGACTCATTCCAGAGCTCAAGCGGCGTAAAGGCCCCATAGGCGATGCCCATGGACAGGGTCGGGGCAATGGAGGTCCCCTCCACCGTCTTAATCTCCTCCAGGAGGTGGAAATGGTCCTGTTTCATCTGGTCCAGCTGCGCCTGGGTGGTCAGAAGCGCATAACGCTCGCTCTCATATTTGATGCATACCGCCTGATAGTGGTGGGCAAAAGCATTGATCATCCGGTCAATCTGGGCCGTCAACAGGGGACGGTCTGCTTCCACCAGCTTGGAGCGAACCTCATCATAATTGTCGAAGAAGAGCGAACAAACCACCATCTGGTTGTCCGCATACAGGCTGGCCAGCTCCTCTTCCCGACTCTTGTCCACTCCATAGAGCAGAAAGAGACAATCCTCCGGATCGTCCGAGCTTCTGTTATGGTAAAAAGCAAATTGCTGCTCCCCCACGGTAAGCTCGATGGGCCCCTTCTGATCCTCCAGAAGCTCCGGCGAAATCTCCCCCATCACACTGGTGACCGGCTGGCCCAAAGCCGAGCTGCTAATTTTAAAAATTTCCTTAAAAAGCGAATTGTACCAAAGAAATTGGCCGGACTCGTTGAAGACCGCCATGGGGAAGGGCATGCGGAAAATCGCATTTTTGGTGATCTCCTCAAAGTTCGCATCCATCCGCTCTACAGCCATGCGGGCGCGGCTCTGCGCATCCTTTTCCGTCCGGTAGCCATGGACGAAGCAGGCACCCGTAACCACAAGGCCAAAAAGACCTGCCAGGGGATGGAGCAGAAAGAGGAGGAGGGCCAGAGGCAGGCAGGCGATGGGCGAAAAAAGCAGACGCGCCTGGGCAATCTTGATCGGTTCATGATTTTTATTCTTTTTCTGTTTGGACATGGTTTATCCTCGCTCTCTCATCCGCGTTCGAAACTGGCCCAAGCCATCTGCCAGTCCCAAAAATAGGAAGAAGGGCAAGGGCAGGACCAAAAAAGAGATCAGGGCATACAAAATCAGGCGGCCCAGCCAATGGATCATTCGTTTTTGAAAGCGGGCATCCAAAAACCCTAATCCATTGAACACCAACAAAAACAGGCTGACCAAAAAAAAGCTGGAGTTGGACAGGCGGTCAGGGAAAAGCAGCAGCAGGGCCGCTGGAAGGCCCACCAGGACCAGAACCAGCGGACGTGGCAGGTTGAAATCAGCCAGAGCCATCGGGACGACGCCCTGCCCCCGCAAGGCCATATGGCTGATCAGGCCCGTCAGAAGGGCCGTCAAAAGACCGGATACATAGAGCAAACCTGGTATGGCGTGGAGCAGCACGTCCATGGCCAGAGAAAACTGATACTCCAGGCTCGGCTGGTCAGCTTCCGCCATATGGTTCAATATTTCCTTCCATTGGCTCGAAATGGTACTTTGAACCTGCGATTCGATCTCCGAGAAGATCGGCGTCCCACTGGCTCGACTGACAAAATAAAGCTGTAAGAGGGCGCAGGCAAAGAGTACCAGCGAGGTCAAGAGGATCTCATGAACCGGCGCTAGTTTTTTTCGAATGGCCAGGCCCATGGCGCAGGCGGCGGGCAGGACAATGAGCGCTTCCAGCAACGCCTGTTTGGGTCCCACCAAAAGGGAGGCCACCAACACACAGCCCCCCATGGAAAGGCCGGTCCAGCCCCATCCTTCAGCCGCCAGCAGGGTGACAAAGGGGAAAAAAAGGAAAAGCCGAGCCAGCGTGACATATTGGGCCATATAGAAAAGGCCCACCGTCAGCACGGCCGCAAACAAGGCATTGATGGGCCCCGATGATTTTTTTGATATCCAATGCATAGTCATCTCCTTGGCCCTATTTTAACACAAGGCCCCCTCAGGCGCTTCTCCTGATCACAAAAGCGCTTGGGCCAACCGCTCATCGATCTCCTCCACCTGGCATTGCACGCGTTCCAGCATGCGAAGGGTTTCTTTGATCTCACCCTGCACACGAAGATCCGTAAAGAGGTTGTCAAAAAAAAGATCAAATACCTGATCCCCCATCGTATTGCTGATGGACTCCGGCAGGGCCATGTGAACATCGGAAAGCTCCTTCGATAAATGGCAGAAGGCCTCCTGGAGCTCTTCCATGGCCGCATTCGCTTCCCGAATCCGCCGTCGCTTCATCCAGCTCGCAAAAAATTCTCCTCCAATCATATCCCAAATGCCCCAATTGCGGGCCTTCGTCAGGGCCTGGATGGCCCGATCCAACAGATGTAGCACTAGCTGGGCTGCGGCTTTTGCTTCCTGGAGCTCTTTTTGATCCTGCATCCTTTCTCTTTCCTTTCTTCGGCCATATAGAAGTTCAGGGGATCCCAAATGGCGAGTCAGTCCTGCCATTCGCCCATCGATCTAGAACTGGTCGGTGTCCAACCAGATCGTAAAGGGGCCTTCATTGACCAGGCGCACCTGCATATCTGCGCCAAATTGCCCGGAGGCCAGGTCTGGCACATCGAGCCTCGCGCGCGCGACAAAAGCCTCATACAGCGCTTTTCCAAGGGCCGGGGGTGCTGCCGAGGTAAAGGATGGCCGATTGCCCTTGCGAAAGTCTCCATACAAGGTAAACTGGGAGACGATCAGGCATTGGCCGCCCACCCGTGAAAGGTCCCAGTTGGTCTTGCCGGTATCGTCGGGGAATACCCGCAATTTGAAAATTTTAGTCCAAAGGCGTTCCACCTCCTCTGGGCCATCCTCCGGCCCAACGCCTAAAAAAATCAAGAACCCCCGGTCTATGGCTGCGATGGACTGGCCGTCCACCCAAACCGAGGCCTCTGAAACACATTGAATCAGCGCCCGCATCCTGCCTCCTTACACAATTTATTGAGATTGTCCTGCTATCCTGCTTAGTATACTAAAAGGCGTCCTTTCAGAAAAGGAGTAGACCATGACTGAACCCAAACCAACTCTCGCCCCGACCAACCATGAAGACCTGGCCGCTTTTTTCTCCATCCTGGGCGATCCAACTCGTTTACAAATTTTATATGAAATCAAAAACGGCGAAAAAAATGTGAGCGACCTATCCGACCGCCTGCACCTGAGCATCTCCGCCATCTCCCACCAGCTGAAGCTCCTGCGGGATCACGATCTGGTTCGTGTTCGTCGGGCGGGAAAATATTCCTATTACCGGATCAGCGATGACCATGTGCGCTATATCATCCAGGTGGGCCAGGACCATTTGGCCGAGCCGGCGGAGACGAAGAAAAGTGGCCGGCTGGGCTAATTGATAGAAAAAAAAGGAACTCGGGCGGCATGCCCGGGTTCCTTTTTTGGGTCATTTTGTCTATTTTTTCAATGCCTTGATCACCGCATCCAGGGCCTGAGTGGCTTCCTCCGGCAGCTGGTTAAAGTCATTGAGGGTGGCGATATAGTCGCGCTTGACCTCAAAGGAATGAACAGCCTTCTCCACATAATCCGCCGCCTGCTCCTCCGGACGGAAGCCTTCGACCGGCAGATAGTCAAACTCCGAAAGGCCCAGCCAGGGCTGCCAGCTGGCCCGATCCTCGACCAGCGCTTCAATGACGCCCAGGGTGACCTCCTTGGGAATCTTTTTGTCCATATAGAAGCCGGTGTTGAGGATATAGCAGTCCGTATCATTTTCTAGCAGCTCTTTGAACTTCTGATAGTCATTGGCCAGGGGATAGGTCCGGAAGGGGTTGGCATAGGGCTCAATGACCAGCTTGGAGGGATCGACCCCCTTGGCCAGGCGCTCCGCCGAAGTCCGCTTGGTCGAGAGGGTCGCCCCCATGAGGGTCCCTAAGACCTTGGAATTGATCCGTAAAAGCGGTGGCAGGGTCGGATCCTTCATGATCCAGAAGATGGCGTCTATGGGATTGGACAGGCGATCCACCCGGTTGGGCGACCAGAGCTTGGATTTGATGGCGCGGCCGTTGCCGTTTCGAATATCCTGGGTAATGGGAACGATCCGCCCGTCCTCATCCCGCATGGCTCCGCAGTTTTGCAGGGTGAGCAGGTACTTGTTGTCGGGGCTGTCGGTGGGATAGTCCTGTGTTTTATCAAAATAGGTGGGCTCCATGGCGATGGCATATTTTTCCTTGACGTTGATAATGAAGGCGTCATCATGGAGGATTTTGATCTCATACTTCCCATCATGCTTGGCATGGGTAATGGTCGATTTGCCGGAACCGGACAGGCCAAAGACCGCCATGGTGTAGGGCTTCTCCCCTTCTCTCAGAATGGTCTTGGAGCCACCGTGGCAGGAGGCGTACCCGTTTCGGTTGGCAATGGACCAGGCCAGGGTCAGGGTCCCCTTCTTGTGTTCGCCGAAATAGCGCATCCCGAGGAGGGCTGCACAGTTGTGGTCACTATCGAAATAGGTCAGGCCCATGGGATGATCAGGATGGGACCATTGGGGCTGGGAGAAGACGTAGATATCGGTCTCGTCGATGGGCTTGGAGGCTTCATACATCTTTTCATATTCGGTGGTCAGGGGCTGGAAATTGAGCATCCAGTTATATAAAAGCATTTCCTCGCCTTCTGGCAGGAGGAGGTGGGCCCGCACCATAAAGTCTTCATTGAGACCGATGACCGTCTGCGCGTGATAGAGCTTCTTCCAGCGAGAATCATAGACTGCATCCATGACCTTTTTATTTAAATCGGACGGATCCACTCCTTCAAAGCCCGAGATCCGCCGGGCGGCGGCCGCTCGGCCCGTGACCGAACCGTCATTGAGCAGGAGGACCTTGGAGCCCCGTCTGAGGCCCATGGTCTCTGGCTGGTAAATATCCAAATCCGTCACGACTGCGCCGGGGCTCTTGACGGCCAAATCATAGGCCGTCTGCAGATCATTGACCTCCACTACATTGTTGCCAAAAAAGGGCGTCATGACAATGGCCCGCAGAGCGGATATTTTTGCATTGTCCTTGTTGATCTCGGAACGTTTCATTCCATTGATTGTTGCCATACCTTTTCCTCCTCAGAAATTCCATGCCAATCGATTTGCTGGGATCAGCTTAGCGAAAGAGAGACTATCTTGAGTCAAATCCGAAAAATTCACGCTTTGCAAGGCCTGCCTTCCGAAAGAGAAGGAAGGAGCAAGCGTTCCTCTCCCCCATTATATCCTTTTCACAAGAGGGGACAAGCATCTGGAAAAGAACCACCCTTTCCTTACAAAAAAAGTTTATTCCTTTGCTACAATAGGAAAAATAGAAAGGCGGTGTCGTATGGTCACAAACGCATCGATTGGAAAAAAGGCGTCACCAGTTACACCACAAAAAAACCAGCCGGAGGCTCAAAAGCCGGCTGGCAAAAATAATCTGATCGTAGAAGTGCTCAATGCCCTCACCCATGGGGTGGGCGTCGCCGTGGGGATCCTTTTTCTCGTCCTGCGCATCTTTGACCATGTGGCCATCTATCTTTTTATCGCCGGCATCTTTACCCCTGGCATCCTTTTGCTGTTAACCGGGCGCAGTCGCATCCTCTTTCTGGTTGTGATCTGGGCGCTGGCCATGTCTTTAAAGTCGTGACCTATGGCCAATATGACCGTTTTAAGAAAATCACAGTCGGGCTCTACATTGCCATGGGCTGGTTGGGTCTGCTCTTTCTGAGGCCCATCCTCCAGCGAGGCCTCTGGCAATTCTTTCTATATTTGACCGGAGTCGGAGTGCCCTTTGGCCTTTAGAGGAGGCTTTGCCGGTAAATAAATTCGCCGATGCGGAAATAATGTTCCTCCAGGGCCTTCCGGGAAGCGACAAAGTCATTTTTCCGCAGGACATCCAGCAATTCTCCGTGGATGTTCGCATTCGGCCGGCGAACATAGTCCGGGCCGAAAATTTCATGCTTCAAATCCTCATCTCCGATTTCAAAGGTTTCATCCACCTTGAGGAACATGGCCGCATTGAGCGGGCTGAGGCTCTTCCAAAGATCCACCAGTCGTTTCATATTGCCCGATTTAACGATTTCCTCATGGAATTTATCGTCGAGATCGATGACCTTCAGCCGATTCTTCTGCTCCGTATACATCTGATTGGTGATGGTTTCCATCTGGATCACCGTGTAATCATCCAGCACCCCCTTGCAAAGCTCGAGGGCCTTGATCTCCAGCATGCCGCGCAGATAAAAAATTTCATAGGCGTCCTTGGCGCTGAGATTGGCCACGCTGTAGCCAATATTTTTTTTATATTCGACAAGCGACTGGGCGGAAAGCTCCTTTAACTCTTTACTGATGCGATAGCGAGGCACGCCTAATTCTTTGGATAGTTGGAGCTCGTTGATTTTTTGTCCTAACACCAGCGAACCGTCAATAATCTGGTTGCGTAGGCGATTGTAAACGTCATTTTGAATCATCGTGAACACTCCTATCAATGGTATAACATTCCGCCTGCTATAGTATCAATTTTTTATAACAATATCAACGAAAAACCCCCATCCCAGCCTGTTTAGGGATGGGATGGGGATCGTTCGTGAAGAAGGGAAGGTGCCTTAGTAGCTTCGCTTGCCGAAGCAGATCTCCCGGACGCGCTTATCGTCTAGTCCTTCGATCAGCTGGCAGGCCAAGAGACAAGCATTTTTAAAATCGCTGAGCTTGGAAAGACCCAGGCAGGTATGGGCATAACGTACCGGCACACCCACGACGATGCTTGGTACCGTTTCGTTGGAAATGTGAATCGGCGCCCCATCGGTCCCGCCGCCTGCGCGTACAGCCTCCTGGCAGGGGATCCCCGCCTGATGGGCCAGATCCAAGGCGTAGCGTTGGAAACGGGGATGGGTGATCATCCGGGCATCGATATGGCGCAGCATGGGCCCTTGACCCAAAGCGGTCTGGGGATAGGCAAGGCCCGGAATCGTATCATCGGCCGGCGCGCCCTCAAAGATGATCGCAAGGTCTGCCTTGACCCGGTGGGCAATGGCGCTGGCCCCCCGGCTGCCAACCTCTTCTTGACAGCAGATGGCGCCCACCACATTGACCTGGAGGTCTTTTTCCTTCAAGGCCTCCATGACCTCCAACACGGCCGCGACGCCTAGACGGTTGTCAAAAGCCTTACCGCATAGAAGATCATGCGCTTGATCATAGGTGAAGGTCGTATCAGGGACCACCGGAGCGCCGATGGAGATCTTAAAGTCCTCCATGCACTCCTTTCGGCTGCTAGCCCCCACATCAATGAACAGTTCGCTGACCGGGGTTTTACCCCCCTCTTTATTCTTGCGGTAGTGTGGAGGGACAGAACCTACGACGCCTTTGATATATACGCCATCCCGATTGCGCACCCGAAGAATGGCGGACACGATGCTCTCACTGTCCCACCCCCCTACCGGGAGGAAGGATAGGGTGCCATTGTCCTGGATCGAAGAAACCATGAAGCCCACCTCGTCGCTGTGCCCTTCAATGAGCACGGTATAGGGCTTTTTGTCCCCTTTTCGACGGAGGATGGTGTTGTTGAAGCTATCCACCGAGACCGAGAGGTCTTGGATCCCTTCTAGCACCCGGTCCACCACCTCCTCCTCAAAGCCTGAGACGCCATTGGCATCGGATAAGGTCCCAATCCGCTTAACCAGTGCTTGATCCTTCATTTATTGCTCCTTTGGTAGCGGCACTTGCTTGAAATCTTCCGCAAATTGAACGATATAATCGGCGGTCGTTTCGACCATTTCCTTGCCCCATGCTTCCGTTGCCTTGGAGGGATGGTCTGGTCCGATCCAACCATTGTCCGTCACGTTCGGTGTTTTACGAATAATTTCTACCGTCACCCCATTATGCTTGACCGTTCGGAAGCCGGTGGTTTCAAAGCCCTCCGCAATGTCCTTGTAGACCAGAGGCTCATCGATGAAATCATAATCGACCAGGTCCTTGTTGACCGCCATCACGCCGGCAGTCTCCTCGGCTCCCCCATGGCCGCCCTTCCAGGCGGGATTGAGCTCCCAAGCCATGAGCCACCAGTTGAGCATGACCACATAAGCGCCCATCTTTTCGTATTTATAGCCCAGGCGTTCAATGGTCTTAATATTGCCTCCATGCCCGTTGAGGACGAGCAATCTTCTGGCGCCATGCTTGTAAAGCTCACCCATGACCCGGTCCAGGAGCTGGTATAAAACATCATCGCCAATATTGATGGTGCCGGGATAATCCGACAAAGAATCGCAGGCCCCATAGGGAATGGTCGGTGCGATCAGCACATCACTTTTCTGGTCAATGCGCTCTAAAATTTTATTGGGGATCAGAAAATCGGTCCCAAGCGGCATATGCTTGCCGTGACATTCCGTACTGCCCACCGGAATGATCACACTGTCATGCTCTTTAAAATACTTCCCTGCCTGTACCCAGGTGATCTCTTCTAATTTCATCCTTCCTCCTTTTTTCCTAATTCAAACGACGGTTCGGTCTTTTCTATTTGGCAATCTTGACCTGGTGCAATTTATGATAGCCAATCGGATCCAATACGAAGCCTTCGACCTTTTTGTTCATGCCAACAGAAATGTTGGTGTAGATGATCGGGGCGTTGTTGTCGAGCTCTCTGAGCTTGATCTGGAGCTGCTTGTAAATCTCTTTGCGGGTGGCTTCATCCGTTGTCGTACGACCCTTCATGATGAGCTCATCCACTTCCGGATCCTTCACGAAGGAGCGGTTGCCGGGCGCGCCGGTCTGGGTGGAGTGGTTCAGGGAGTAGAAGGTGTAATCGCCATCACGGGTGGAGGTGATCCAGGCGAAGTAGCCCATATCCTGTTCCCCGTCAGATGAGCGCTGGATAAAGCTGCCGAATTCCATCGGTTCTACTGCACAGTCAATGTTGACTTCCTTGAGCATGGCCTGGATGGCCTGGCAAACCTCGATCCGCTGCTGGTTATCATTGACCCAGAGGCTGGTCTTGAGGTTGGTGACACCGGCTTCCTTCAGCAATTCCTTGGCCTTTTCCGGGTTGTACTCAATGGGCTCCGGGCTATAGTAGCCAAAGACGGTCGGGGCGATGATCGAATCCGCCGCCATGCCGGAGCCGTTCATGATGGTTTCCACGATCTCCTTGCGGTTGATGGCCATGTTGATCGCCTTGCGGACGCGGACATCATCAAAGGGTTTTTTATTCATATTGAAGGAAATATAGCAGCAGGAGGAGGGGTCGGTTTCTTCGAGCGACAGATTGGGATCGTCCTTCACGGTTTGAATATAGTTGGTCGGAATATCGTAGGCGATATCGATTTCGTTGTTCTGGAGGGCAATGACCCGCTGTGCGGCCTCCGGAATGACCTTCATCATCAAATTCTTGGTGGGCGCTTCGCCTTCAAAGTAGTCAGGGAAGGCTTCCAGCTTGATGGAGTCCCCACGCTTCCATTCGACGAACTTGTATGGGCCGGATCCGATCGGGTTGTTGATAAAGGCCTTCTCATCCTTTTCAACGACCTTCTTGGGCACGATGGCGGCAAAGGGCACGGACAGGTTTCTTAAAATTGGCGCGTAGGGCGCTTTCAGGTTGACCTCAATCGTATCCTGATCCAGGATCTTTACATTGTCGATAAAGTCAACAATATAGGAAACAGAGGCCGAATGGATGGCCCGGTCCAGGGAGAATTTGACATCCTCGACCGTCAGATCAGAGCCATCATGGAACTTGATGCCCTTGCGAATCTTGAACTGATACTGCTTGTCATTGATCTCTTTCCAGGATTCTGCGATCTGAGGCTTGACCTCATTGGTCTTAGCATCGATCACGGTGAGGGTATCAAAGATCTGGTCACTCACCTCGACAGCCGGCGTTTCCTTGCCCTGGTGCGGGTCAAGCGAGGTGACGTCCGCCCCTTGGCCCCAGGTTAAGGTGTCCTTGTACTCGGCATTGGTGGCGGTGCTTCCCCCCTGATTTGAGCCAGATGTCTTGGAGTTTTCCGGCTTGTCCTTGGACCCGCAAGAGCAAAGCACGATGGTCAGTACGAACAGGCTCATTAAATAAGTAAACTTCTTGAACTTTTTCATCAGCTTCTCCTTTTTAGCACTTCACGCATGCCACGAAATGATCATGGTTCACTTCTTTTAGTTCGATATTGCCCGCCTTGCACTTGGCGTCTGCGTATGGGCACCGACTGCAGAAGCGGCAACCTGGTGGCGGATCAATTGGTGATGTCACCTCCCCTTCTATTTGGACTCTATTCATTTTCCGATGTGGATCGGGAATAGGAATAGCCGATAAGAGGGCCTTGGTATAGGGGTGCATGGGTTGCTCAAAAAGTTCATGAGCATGCGCCTTTTCCACCACCTGCCCCAGATACATAACGATGATTTCGTCGGAGATATATTTCACAACGGATAGGTCATGGGTGATAAAAAGATAAGTGAGATCCAGCTGCTTTTGCAAATCAGTCAGGAGGTTGAGGATCTGAGCCTGGATGGACACATCCAGGGCGGAGACCGGCTCGTCACAAACAATAAATTTGGGATGGACACTCAGCGCCTTGGCAATGCCGATCCGCTGGCGACGGCCGCCATCGAGCTCATGGGGATAGGCATTGATCAGCCGGGGAGCCAGGCCCACCAGGTCCATCAGCCGCCGGACCTCCTCCACCACTTCCTTGTCTTTGATCCGCCTCTTTTCCTGGACAATAAGGGGCTCTGCAATCTGTTCCATCACGGTCATGCGCGGGTTGAGCGAAGCAAAAGGATCCTGAAAGATCATCTGCATTTGGGCCCGCATATTCTTCATCTCTTTTTTATTGAGCTTCAAAACATCCTGCCCATTAAAATGGACCGAACCAGAGGTCGGTTCATGCAAGCGGATCATGCTGCGGCCCATGGTCGATTTGCCGCATCCTGACTCGCCCACCACCCCCAGGGTGGTGCCCGCCTTGACCTCGAAGCTCACATCATCCACCGCATGGAGCAGGCCATGCGGTGTTTTAAAATATTTTTTGAGGTGCTGGACCTCGATCAACGCTTGATCACTCATGTGCGCTTTCCTCCTCCTGTGTCAGGAAACAACGGCATCTATGGCTCGGAGTCAGCTCCACCGGACCCGGATTTTCCTTTTCACACCGATCGATCCGGTAGGGACAGCGATCGTAGAAATTGCAGCCTTCGGGCAATCGGGTCGGATCAGGGGGCAGGCCATTGATGGGCTGGAGACGTTTTTCATTTTGCTCCAGCTTCGGAATCGAGTTCAAAAGGCCCTTCGTATAGGGATGGCTGGGATGATCGAAAATATCATACACGCCGCCCTCTTCTACGATCTCCCCGGCATACATAATGGCGATCCGGTCGCAGTTCTGCGCCACCACCCCCAAATCATGGGTGATCAGGAGCATGGACGCATGGTTCTTCCGGATTAGCCGGTTGATCAAGTCCAAAATCTGGGCCTGAATGGTGACGTCCAGAGCGGTCGTGGGTTCATCAGCGATCAAGAGCCTGGGGTTGCAGGCGAGGGCAATGGAAATGACGATGCGCTGCTTCATGCCGCCCGAGAATTGGTGGGGATAATCGTAATAGCGGTCGGCTGGAATGCCCACCATTTGAAGCATCTCCTTGGCCGCATCCTCCGCTTCCTTAACGGGAATATCGCGGTGTTCCTTAATGACCTCTGTAATCTGATCCCCCACGGTCATGACGGGGTTGAGGGAGGTCATGGGGTCCTGAAAGATCATAGAAATATCATTGCCCCGAATCTGACGAATGGTTTTTTCATCCGCAGCAAGGAGGTCCTTGTCCTGGTAGTAAATCTCCCCGCCATTGATATGGCCGGAGGGCTTGCGGATCAAGCCCATAATCGCCTTGGCCAGGGTCGTCTTACCCGCCCCCGTTTCGCCCACCAGGCCCAAAATTTCGCCTTCATGAATGGTCAGGGAGACGTCGTTGACCGCCTCGACCACTTCCTCATCAGATTGATAGGTGACCCGCAGGTCTTTGATATCTAATAGATATTCACTCATGACGCACCTCTCTAATTTTTCAGCTTGGGATCCAGGGCGTCACGGAAGCCGTCCCCAATCACATTTAAAGCCAGGATGGTCAACATGATGCCGACGCCCGGCACCACGGTGATGTGCCAGGAGTTTCGGATGTAGGTCCGGGCGTTGGAGAGCATGGCCCCCCATTCCGGTGTCGGTGGCTGGATGCCCAGGCCTAAGAAGGAAAGACCCGCGATGGAAAGAATGGCCCCGGCCACGCCCAAGGTCGCCTGAACGATCAAGGGCGCCATGGAGTTAGGGATGATGTGCTTGAAAATGATCCGCCGGTCAGAAGAACCAATCGCCCGGGCGGCTTCGATAAATTCCTGATCCTTAATGGTC
Organism: uncultured Tissierellia bacterium; assembly: GCA_902489145.1. GTDB lineage: Bacteria > Bacillota > Clostridia > Tissierellales > Peptoniphilaceae > Kallipyga. Next base: position 15,310 of record CABTYV010000002.1, read on the forward strand.
AAAACCGATGCTCGGACGGTGCGGGCAAAGGTGGGGACGTAGGAGATCGCAATGGCGATCAAGACGTTGATAATGCTCGGTCCCAGGGCCGCGACGATGGCAATGGCAAAGAGCATAGAGGGGATGGCCAAAAGCACATCCATACAGCGCATGATGATATCATCCAACCGGCCACCGTAAAAACCGGAGATGGCGCCTAAAAAGCCGCCCACGATCGTCGAGAGGAAGATCGCCACCGTGCCCATAAAGAGCGAGTAACGAATGGCCCAAATCATACGGAAAAACATATCCCGACCAAACTCATCCGTGCCAAAAATATGGGCCATGGTTGGTGCCTGAAGCCGGTTCCGCAAATTTTGTTTAATGACATAATTGTCATAAAAGCTCTGATGGGTCACCAGATCGATCACCATGGTGCCAAGGGCTACGAGGGTCAAAATCAAGATGAAAATCAAGCCCGCTGTCGCCAGTTTATTCTTTTTAAACCGGAACATCGCGTCGGCCCATAGGCCTCTACTTTTCTTCTTTTTCACCATAGCTAGCTCCTACTTGTTTTTTGATATTGAGACTTGATTCTGGGATCAACAAAAGCGTAGACGATATCCACGACCAGATTGACGACCGTAAACATGATGGCCAGGAAGATCACCGCCCCCAGGACCATAGGAATATCTTTAGTCTTGATCGAGTCCACCATCAGTCGGCCCAGACCCGGCCAGGAGAAGACTGTCTCGGTGAGCATGGCGCCACCTAAGAGGGCCCCAAATTGCAGGCCAACCGCTGTCACAATAGGAATGAGTGCGTTTTTCAGCATGTGACGGTAGGTGATGGCCCGCTCCGAGATCCCCTTGGATCGAGCGGTATCAATATAGTCTTGACGGATGACCTCAAGCATGGAGGAGCGCGTCATGCGGGTAATCATGGCCGCGCTGCCGGTTCCCAGAGTAAGAGCAGGCAGGATCAAGCTTTGCAGCATGGGAATAAAGCCCACGCCCATCCCCTGAGAGGGCAGCCAGCGGAGGTTGAGGGAAAAGATGATGACTGCCAAAAGCCCAAACCAGAAGTTCGGCATGGCCACCCCAATCAAGGCCAGCACCATAAATACATTATCGGTGATCGAGTATTGTTTTTTCGCTGATATGATCCCCGATGGGATCCCGATCAGCAGGGCAATGAGGATACCCGCTAAGGCAAGAATCGCGGTGTTCGGGAATTTCTCAATCACCTGGTCCCAGACCGGCAGCTTATTCTTGTAGGAAACCCCCAGATCGCCTTTCAAAAGCCCGCCCATATAGCGTGCATAGCGAACCGGCAGCGGGTCGTTTAACCCCAATTCCTCTCGCTTGGCCTCCAGCGATTCCTTGGATGCCTGATCACCCAGAATGATCGCCGCCGGATCGCCTTTTGATAAGTTGAGCACGAAAAAGACGATGAAGGTGACGCCCAGCAAGACAGGGATCAGCATTAACAATCTTTTGATTATGTACTTATACATGCAAACGATTCCTCCTCTTCTAACGCAGATGCGCCGTAAATCTTTTTTTTATAGTAACACTACATTGTTTCTTTTTCAATTGTATTATTAACTATTTTTATATATTGTCGACTATTTGATTTTGAGGTATAATCCTACTATTGGGAGAAGTGGATCGAAAGGAGACGGATCATGCATCTGGGTGGAATATTCGTAGATCAGGAAGTAAGGGCGGAAGAAAACCACTATTTCGCCACAAAAAGAGATCCAAAAACGGATGATTTGCGCTATCTCATGTCCGGACGGTGTGCCATTGACCTGGTGCTCCAGGACCTCCTGCACAAACATCCAGAGGTCAAGACTTGTCTATTGCCGGCCTATACCTGTGAGACGGTTGTCGCTCCCTTTATAAAAGAAGGCTTTCGCATCACCTATTATGATTTAGATGATCAGCTCCGTCCCCTCCCCCCCTCTCCGGAGGAGGCCCAGGTCGACGTCGTCCTGCTCTGTCACTATTTCGGCTTTCAGACCTACGATGATGCCTTCTTAAAGAGCGTCCTGCTCCATCATCCAGTGGTGATCGAGGATGCAACGCACAACCTCTTTAGTGAGGCGGGCTTTGAAGCTCATGCCCACTATGTGGCGGGTAGCTTCCGAAAGTGGTGCGCCATATCCTGTGGCGGGTTTGCCCTGGTGCGCCAGGACCGTTTTCAGATCGAGCCCACCCCTATTAACGAGGAACATCTGCGGCTGCGCCAGCAGATCGCCAAGGATTATAAAAGGGAACCTCAAAAAGGGGAAGCCCGCTTCTGGGAGGCCGAGCTTCAGCTTCGCTCCGTCTTCGGGGCCCAAGCCAGCGATGACGAGTCGATTGACTTGATCCATCACCTGCCCCTCTCCTTGATCAAGGAGAAAAGAAGAGCCAATTATCAAGCCTACCTGGACAATTGGCAGGCTCCAGCGCTTACGCCGCTCTTCCCAACGCTTCCGGATGGTATCGTCCCCAGCCACTTCCCCCTCCGCTGCCGGGACCGCAACGCCCTCAAGGCGACGCTCCTGGAGCGAGGCATCCGCGCCAGCCTCTTCTGGCCCCGCCATCCTGGCATGGATACCAGCCGCCTTTCCTGCGATTGTCTCTATGATCAACTCCTCTGTCTGCCCTGTGACCAACGCATGGACGAGGCAGATGTCCGCTATATCTGTGCGTCCTGCAGGGATCTGGCCTAAGCGCCGGGCCTCCTGCCCATTTCATTTGTTTTCCCTCCGACAGCCGGCGAAAGCCGGCTGTCTTTTATTGACCTATTCCGTCGCCCCTTCTCCTTGCCCCCTCATTCGCAGAAGGCCTGGCTTATGCACCCGCATAAGCCAGGCCTTTTTTACAGGTAGACTTTTCTTGTCTTACCGGAGAGCCGTTCACGCCCCCTTTTCAAGCACAGCATGGATTGGGATAAGAATGGCCCTAGGAGGAAAGTCCCATTTTTTTCTCACGCTTCTCTTCCAGCTTAGATACCAGAACAGTCCCCGCCAGATCCCCTAAACAGTTGTTCGTGGTCGTACCCATGTCAAATAGACGATAGAAGGCCGCGATGATGCCCACAATTTCCGTCGGTAAGGCAAAAGCCTCGACCATCACCAGGAGCTTAACGATACCACTGCCTGGGATGCCGCCGCCTCCGGTTGAGAGAATGGCGGATAGCAGAACAACGCGGAACATCATTTCCAAGCTCACCTGTTGTCCACACACCTGTGCAATAAACATGATCACGCAACCGTACAGGATGACACTGCCATCATAGTTCATCTGTGAACCAAGTGGCACGGTAAAGCTGGAGATGCGGTCTGGTACATCAAATTTTTCACGAGCCACCTGCATACTGACAGGAATCGCTGCCACGCTAGAACAGGTGGAAAGCGTGTAGACCCAGAGCTCTGCCGTTTCGCGAATGAAGCGGAAGGGCGAAATGCCGGCCCCAATCCACATGACCGATCCATAAACCAGAAGGATATGGAGCAGACAAGCCAGATAATAGGTGCCAAGCAGGGTGGCCATGGAGCTAAAGATGCTGGTTCCATATTTGCCGAAGGAGGCCCCCATCAGGAAGAAGATCCCAATCGGCGATACCTTCATGATCATTCCGATCAGGGAGAAAACCAAGCTGCAAAGCGCATCGCAGCCCGAGATTAGCTTTTGCCGCTTCTCTTTATCCTTCACCAGCATAATAGCGAGTCCCAACATAACCGAGATGACAACCGTCTGCAAAATATTGCTCTCAGAAAAGGTCACAAACATATTCGAAGAAAACATATTGGTAAAGAACTGTGCCACCGTAATATTGGCCGTACCCTTAATTTCCTTGCTGGCTAAACCCGTAAAGTTCGCATGGACGCCCGGCTTGAGGATGGAGGCAGTAGCCAAGCCAATCACAGAGGCGATCAATGTGGTAAGTACATAGTAAACCATGATCCGTACGGCAATGCGTCCCAGCGATTTCAGGTCCTTTTGAGAGGTGATGCCGGTGATGATGGTCATCAATACCATCGGTACAACGATCATTTTAATGCAGTTGAGCCAGATGGTCCCGATAAATTCCAGCTGCACCATGGCATCCCCAAAGAGCAGTCCAAAAACGGCGCCGAGGATCATGGTGGTAAACACTTGCATACTCAAGCCAATCTTTTTTCCTGCAATAGTCATAAGATGTTGCTCTCCTTTCTTTACAGTTCTTGATCCAATTGAAGTAGGATTTCCGCGGTCTTTTCCGCGTCCTCTTTGGAAATCCCTTTATAAAAAACGAGACGAACGCAATAGTCGGTCCGGATGGGACGGATCCATAGTCCCCTATCCTTGGCTCGTTTGCAAAAGTCGTTCGCTCGAATGCCCGCCTCCGTTAGATCCAGCATAAGGATATTGGTCTCCACCTTTTCCTGCAGTTTGACTTTATGGAGCTTTCCTTTGAGCCTTTGATGGACCAATTGAGCATGATCAATATCTTCCTGTAGTCTTTCAACATTATGATCCAAGGCATAAATGGCAGGGGCTGCAATGATGCCGGCCTGGCGCATAACCCCGCCGAAAAGCTTACGATTGACCCTTGCTTTTTGACAGAAGTCCTCGGTTCCACACAGTAAAGAGCCTACTGGCGCGCCTAATCCCTTAGAGACACAGAACATCACAGAATCCACATACTGGCAGATTTGGTCCACGGTCGTTTTTAAATAAGCCGCCGCATGGAAAAGTCGGGCGCCGTCCAGATGGATCGGCACACCATGTCGATCCGCTACCTTTCGAATTTGAGCCATCCGGTCCAGGTCAATGCAGTAGCCGCCGGAAAAATTGTGCGAATTTTCCAAGCAGAGTAAGGAAGCTCCGCTTTCGCTGAGCAGGCGGTCAATCTCCTCTGGATCGGGCATATGATCCTGGTCCAAGTGATAACAAACGGGCTGTAAACGGCCAAAATTTTCCTCAAAAACAAACTTTTCCGTCACCAGGATATGTTGTTCTTCTTCCACAAGAATGTGCGCTCCTGCTCGTGCATGCGTCATGACGGCAACGGTATTCCCAAAGGTGCCGGTTGGCATCAGGATAGCCGCTTCTTTATGAGTCAGGTGAGCCGCCTGATCCTCTAGTTGATTGACCGTTACATCCTCTCCCCGGCCTCGTGCGTCGGTCCGTCCATCATCTCCCAGCTTCGCCGTCAAAATAGTCGAAAGCATCGCCTCATCCGGCATAGTAAGTGTATCGCTGCGTAAATCGATCATCTTTTTATTCACCCCTTCTAATAAAAACGTTATCTTTATTTAATCAGAGACTTGCAAAATAGGCAAATATAAATATAATTATATTAGTATAGTTGTTTATCTATATTGGAGGCTGCCATGTTTCAAAATATGGAATATGTTTACTTGGTGTATAAAGAGCGGAGCTTTAGCAAGGCTGCAGAAAAGCTTCATATTGCTCAATCTTCCTTGAGTGCGATGATCCAAAAAATAGAAGAAAATGCAGGGACGAAAATATTTGACCGAAAAACAAGGCCCATCTCTCTAACGCCATTTGGCATTGAATTTATTCGAGCCATTGAACAAATTAGTGAAATCGAAGACCACCTACACCATTATGTTGATGAATTGCATACCTTGGAAACAGGAGATCTCTCGGTTGGCGTGAGCAACCTGAGCATCCCCTACCTCATTCCGCAAAGGATCGCCCATTTTAAAAAACAATATCCGAAAATACGTCTGCGTATGATGGAGGCCTCCACATTAGACAGCAAACAAATGCTGGATGGTGGTGACCTGGACCTTATTATTACCAATCGACCGCTGGAGCATGCTCGTTATGAAACCATTCCCTGCTACAGCGAAAGCCTGTTGGTGGCTGCGCCATTCACCTGGGCAGGCGCCGAAAAATATCGGTCCTACCAATTAAGTGAGGATGAAGTGGGCGAAAAAGCGATTTCATTGCCCGACCAGCGCTGCCTTTCATTACAGGTTTTTCACACACTTCCCTTTGTGCTGTTACATGATGGAAACTATTTGCGGCGTTGCTGCGAGAAAATGTTTGAAGAGGCTGGCTTTCATCCTGATATCATTCTGGAGGTCGAAAACTCCTCGATTGCCTATAATTTTTCACGTTTGGGTCTGGGTGCCTCCATTCTCAGCAGTGTGCTAGTAGAAAAACTTTACCAAAACAACCTGCTTCTTTTTTACAAGCCAAGCAGCGAATATGCCCTTCGGAAAGGCTTTATTTGCTACAAAAAAGGCCGTTTTGTTACCTCTGCCATGCGGCAATTTATCAAAGCCATGCTGAAAGAAGCCCTCTAGCATCCTGACCTAGACTGTAAAATAGGTTTTTGTATCATAGGGACTGGTCTGAAAATAGAGCTTAATGCCTGCCTTCTGAATATGGGTCAAACTATCTATTTCTTCAGGCGTAAAATAGTTTTTTATACTCTTTAATAGACCCTTGCTGGCCGGATAAGGCAGCTGAATTTCATCCGGGTGAAATCCTAATTCTACCGTGTTTTTTGCGGTATGAATATCTGAAAAAATCACAATCGCGCTGAACTTTCCTTCCTTCTGACAAAGTTGGACCAGTTCGTCTGGGCGGTAAATTTTGATTTCGATGGACTTTGGTAAACAGAGTTGGATCACGGAAGAAATAAACGAATCAGCCGCATATTCCGGATTAATAATCCAGATTTGTTTCACGTCGATAAACTGCGTCCAATACAGCTGAACGGTCGCATGTAGAAGTCGTGCATCAATCCGGACCAATTTTATCCCCTTCTCAGCCATTGAAGCCACCCACCTTTATTTTATTGAATCGTTCCTTCAATGCAAAATATAAAAACATCAGAATAACCTTCCCTTCGAAGGTGTTACGTATGTCTATATTAAAAATTTGCTCATATTTTTTAATTTTGTAAATAAGAGTGTTTCGATGTGTAAAAATCGCCTTGGCTGTTTTTGACAGGTTAAAATCATTGTTGAGTAGCGCCTCCGCAATTTCGTAAAAATCCTCTTGATCTTTCTCCTGCAAGAGTGTTAGGGGGAAGTTGAAAAGCGACTCATAAAAGGAACTGCCCACCTGATCGGTCAGATAGTCAGTGATGTGATCATAAATCGATCGCACACCAATCTTCTGTCCGACCTTAAAGCGGCTTAGCCATTTGCAATTCTCATAGGAACGGTAGTAATGGACAATCTTATCTTGTATGGCACCAATATAAAAACGACATGGACGAAAGCCATAATCCGGCAGTCTTTTTACAAAGTGGAAGAGATAGGGAATCATATCCTGCATTTCTTCCATTCCAGCCAGATCCTTAAAGATAATCATATGCTTTTTATCTAGAACTGCAATAATGCTCTGCTCACATTCAGGATACATTTTAAGCTTAATGACATTATGAGGAGATAGGTCGGAGTCTGAGTCAACTAGAATCGCAGCACGAGGAAGCTTCAAATTAATATTCATCTCCTTGGCCAACTCAATGATTTGATTAAAATCAAAGTCGGTCATGTGCAAAATCATCTTAACCAGCTTTTCATCATTGGAGATGCGTCTACTGATGCGTTTCTGGCTCTTCTCATACAAAAGTCGCACATAAAGCGACTCATAAAGCAAGTGCCCTACAATCGGCAGATTGCTATCTTCTCCTCGTACCCAAAGATAGCCGAAGGCTTCGCCAGAAACTTCTAACTCAAAAATAAGCTCCTGCTCCTTTTGATCAGTAGGATCAATTTTTCTGCCTACAAAACGCTGGTCACTGCAGAGCGTAACAATCGAGTCGCGATTGATTAAACCAATTATATAATTGGAATTAATATTGACAACGTGAATGAATTCGGTAAAAATTTCATGAATTTCCATCGACACCTCCTTCCCCCATTGCCCTTTCAGATCAAAAAAGCGAACTTTGAGTTCTATTCTACTATATGAAACGCTTCTTCATAGGTTTTTTTTACCTGATCCTTCAATCCCGCTACATCGTCTGGATGGTCTTGCAGGTATAAATAACTTTCAATCAACAGTGGAAGATTCAGGCCGGTGATTAAGGTAAGGTCATACTTTTTCGCTAGAAAAGTAAACGCATTACTGGGGGTTCCCCCACGCAAATCCACCAAAACGATATCTCCTGGTTGATAGTGGATGTTAATCAATTGTTCCGCTTTTTCCAGGTAATCCTTTAATGATTCCGTCGGTAAAAGGGGGCATGGATAAGTGTTTTGCATTTCACCAATAATCATTTGAGCGGATTGCATGATCTCCTTGCAGAAATCACCATGTGTTCCAATATAAATCGTGTGTTTCACTGTTTCTCCTTCTTTCAAAAAAGTTCGATATAGTTGCTCAAAAAGGGCAAGCCCCTCCGATCAGATTCTAAAATCAGGGGGGCTTTTCCTTAAACAGCTAGCTAAGACCGACTGCGTCTCCAACGACACGTCTACAGATGCTTCAAGATTTGTTCCGTTGCACGTATGCAGGTTCTTCTTTCTGCTTCCTCGGTTCTTGCCGCTGTATGCGGGGTTAAATAGAAGTTAGAAAGTGAAAGAAGAGGGTTTCCCTCCTGCGGGGGTTCGGGATCAAATACATCGAAATAAGCGGCATGGAGTGGGCCTTTTTGAAGTGCTTCAAAAAGGGCTTCCTGGTCCACCAATTCACCTCGTGCGGTATTGATCAGGCAGCTGTTTTTCTTCATTGTTGCAAGCCGGAATGGGTCAATCATTCCCCGTGTTTCATCCGTTAAGGGCACATGAATGCTCACGTAGTCACAGTGTCGAAAAAGCTGATCGGCCTCTTCGACATGAACGTGATATTTTTGTGCTTCCTCCGGATCGATGGCCAGGGCGTCCGACACAAAAACGTCCATCTCCAGTCCTCTCGCATACTGAGCCAGGTATTTACCAATGCGGCCAAAACCTAAAATGCCCAAAGATTTGCCAGCCACTTCTCCACCTGTCCGCTTGATCCAGTGACCGGAACGTACCTCGTTCACTGATTGCGTCAAATTTTTAGCATGATCCAAGATCATCGCGAGCACGTGTTCCGCTACCGCGCGTGAATTGGTGCCGATGCAGCGTTCCACCGCAATTCCGTTCATCTGGCAATAAGAAAGATCAATGTTATCGACACCGACTCCAAATTTACAAACCACTTTGAGCTGCTTGCATTGGGCTAAAGTATCCCGGTCCAACCGATCGACGCCGACGATGATGGCATCGGCGTCCCGAATCAATGACACAAATTGCTCGTGCGAATAGGCTTCTCCTGTATCATTGTAATGAACTTCATGTCCTGCTTCTTCCATTCGAGCAATCTCGTCCAGCCCGAATCGGGCAAATCCTCGAGGCGTAATAACTACTTTCATAGGGCCTCCTAAATGATATGGAAGAAGGTTAGAAGGATGGCAATCAGCATCGTATAGGTCATGAGGCGGATAAACTTAGGTCCCTTCTTTTTGATATAGAGATACATGGCCATCACAACAACAAAGGGCAGGAGGTTCGGTAGCATACCATCCAGGAGAGATTGTAACTGCGTAACAGAACCGCCGCTGGAAAACTCAATCGCTGTAGAAAGCTTAATATAAGCAGCCGAGAGACAGCCGATCATGAAAAGTCCGACGATACTAGCAATATCAATGACCTTCTTGATCAGTCCTGATTGTAGAATCTCCAAAACGGAGTTTTTCCCTAGTTTATAGCCCTTGCTGAAAAGGGTCCAGGACCAGATATAGGACCAGGCTATATAGATCAAGCCCGGCAAAAACGCGGCAAGAATGGAGCCTTGTTGAGCCATAGGGACAAAAATGGCGAGTGGGATCGTCGCCACAATCCCTTGATCCACACTGTCGCCAATACCAGCGAGGGGGCCCATCAAGCCCAGTTTGAGCGACTGGATCATTTCCGGTGTTACCTCTTTATGACCGAGGGCGCGTTGCTCCTCCAACGAGATCGTAATACCATGGATGATGCTGCCCCAGTCACAGTTGGTATTAAACATGGAGGTATGGCGTTTCATCGCTGACTGTAACTCTTGCTCATCATTCTTGTAGATTTTTCTCATGATGCGATTCATCGAATGGCCAAAAGCCAAAGCCTGCATCCGGTCAAAACTAACCGGCACCTCTACTGCCTTGGTCCAGCGCCACCAAGATTTGATTAAATCTTTTTTTGTGATTACACTGTTGCTTTTTACTTCCTGTATCTCGTTCATACCGTCGCCTCCTTTTCTCCATACTTAAGAACCGAGAAAATCAAAGCCAGACAAATGGCCAGGACTGCACCCGTCAACATGGAGAAGTTGAGGATGGAATAGAGGAAAAAGCCTAGGACAAAGAATGGCAGATATTTATTTTTGCCCATCACCACCAGGGTTAAAGCAAAGCCAAGCGCCGGTAACACTCCACCAGCGTTATTCAACCCTTGCATGAGCCATTCGGGAACCACATTGATAAAGGCCTGTACGACATTAGCCCCAAAGAGCGTGGCCACAAAAACAGGGGTGAAATAAAGAACACCATTGGTTAACCAGGGCAAGAGGAAGGAATTGAAATCGAGTGCGTCATACTTCTTCTGTTCAACAAACTGATCCGCTTTCGCATTGTAGAAAGAGTTGATGGTTCGACGCACGTTATTGATCAAAACACCCAAGACACCAAATGGAACCGCTAAGGCTACTGCCGCAGCGGGAGCCAGGCCCGTGGTGATCGCCGCCGGAATGGCAATGCAGGAAGCCAAGCCCTGATCGCTTGGAATATTGCCGCCGGCTTCAATCCCGCCCATATACATAAGCTGGATGGCCGCCCCATATTCCAATCCTTTATACACATCCCCATAAATAAGGCCAATCACAACGCCAAGTACAACCGGCTTTCGAAAGGCAAAGGACATAAAGTAGCAAGCTCGTCCCATGGCCAGCCAATATACGAGGCCAACTAAGATCGCTCGAATAATCATGATGCATCTCCTTACAATTTTTCGACAACTTGATCAAGTGTCTCCATCGGATAATCTGGGGTTGTCTGAAAATAAATTTTCACCCCCTTGTTTTGCAGTTCCAACAGGGTATTTTTATCCTCCTCATCCAGCGTAATGGCGTTATGTACCGCCTTCCGATTGGGGCCACCTCCCAAACCCCCGATTTGAATCTCCTCCATCTGAACCCCCGCCTTATAGGCCTTTGCCAGTTCTGCAACTCCCTTAAATAAAACCAGAACATTCTTTTTTGAGAGACTGCCTGCTTCCTGCGCTTTTTTTGCCTCAGCTGTATTAAAAATACTTAGGCCGACGCCTTCTGGTGCTGCCATTTGAAAGACCTGTTGCATGAAAGCGTCTTCACTGAGGGCGTCATCAATGACTACAATATGATTTATGTTCGCTTGCTTCACCCACCGGGTGATCACCTGCCCATGAATCAACCGAAAATCCACTCTGATAAGCTTGACCGTCACAATTTTCCTCCTAAAAATGAATTAAAATCTCGAAATGTTGGTTTTTATTATAGGTGAATCGTTTTCATTTTCCTATGTCATAAATGACGAAATTAATGTTCTATTTTAGTCAATCCGACCGAAAGCTTCAAACCACGATATCGATAGCACCTTTTTTTCTTCTCACCTTCTTTCTAATTCGTCACTCTGTACAAGACATCCTTATATTTTTGGCGATTTGAATATTGATTGCATATATGGGGACAGATAGGATAAAAAAGGACAAATCGATGACATATCACGAAAGCAACGGGAGGCCCTATGAAAAAAATGGATATTATGGAACGAATGCTGGATGTTACTGCATTTGCGATTGTACGTGCTGATGAAAATCGGGCTAAAGAAATTGCCCAAGCCCTTTGTGAAGGGGGGCTGCCTGTAATGGAAATGAGTTATACATTTCCCAATGCAGGAACGGTCATCAGCTCACTAAAGGAATCATTTCAAGACCAACTCACGGTGGGCGCTGGAACTGTATTGGACAGTGAAACAGCGATGGATGCTATTTTACATGGGGCAGAATTCATCATTGCGCCAAACTTTGATCTTGGGGTTGCGGAGATGTGCAACCGCTATCAAATCCCCTATGCACCCGGTTGCTCAACCTTGACCGAAGCGGTGAACGCTCTGACCAAGGGGGCTACTTTCATCAAAGCCTTCCCCATTTCTGATTTTTATGGGCCTAAGCTCGCCAAGGTGTTCAAAACCCCCATCCCTCATATGCCTTTGTTGGCCAGCGGCGGGATCAATTTGGATAATCTGGAAGAGTGGCTAGAAAACGGCATTGATCTTTGCGGATTGGGTAGTCTTTTGACAAAGGGTTCTGCTGAGGAAATTAAATCGAATGCTAAAAAAATTCGTGAGATCATCGACCACTTTAAAGCAAAATAAAAAAAAGCCCCGGCAGGATCTCCTGCCGGGGCTTTCCTTTTTAGTGCTTTAGCTCATAAGGGTTCTGAAGGCTTTTGTCATTTTCTACAGCAGATGATAGTGACGCAGCATCTGATCGATTTCTTCTTCTACTTTTAAACTCGGCTTCTGCACAGGAAAACGTGCTGGCCCCACTGGAGCAATGTTCGCACGCTCGATGCTCCGCTTCAGTATGCTGGGCACCGTTCCTCGTTTCATCACGGCTCGCAATACATCAATTTCTTCTTGTAAATGAGCTGCTTTTCGCGCATCCTTTTCCTCCAGTGCCTTCCACAGGGATACCAAAATATCAGTGATCAGGTTGCTCGTTCCAGCAATCGCTCCAACTGCACCTTTCGCGTGGGCATAGGAAATTTTGGAATCACTGCCGATCAGCAAGGAGAAGTCGTGACTATTTGCAATTTCTGCATATGCATCAATCAGCTCTAACTTACCGCTGGAATCTTTGATACCCACAATCGAAGGATGCTCCGCCAGCCGAGTGACCAGCGTCGGGGATAAGGTATAGCCTACCGTTTTGGGAATATTATAGAGAATGATCGGTAGGGAGACCCGCTCAGCAATCCTCGTATAGTGTTGGAAGAGCTCTTCCTCACTAGGTTGAAAGAAATAGGGGGGTAAAATGGACAAAACATCCGCACCTGCTTTTTCTGCTTCTACAGAGAGATCGATGCTTTCCTGTGTAGAGCAGCTACCCGTCCCCGCGAACAAGGGCACCCGTCCATGAATGATCTCAGCCGCTTTCGCAATCAGTGAAATCTTTTCCTCGTGCCGCAAAACATGAAACTCGCCATTGCTGCCCAAGACGAAAATGCCCGCTACACCATGATCGATCAAATGCTCAATATGCTTTTCCAAGGCCTGGAAACAAAGCGGCTGACCTGCTTCATCCGAAAAAGGGGTGACAATCGGTGTAATGATACCCGCTAATTTATTCATGGGATAATTCCTTTCTGAGCGTTTTTCCAAGTGATCCACCCGGATGCCATTTCATATATTCCTCTGGTTGAAGTCCTTTCGCCTCCTGAAGCAAGAGGCTCAACACCTGCAACGTTAAAATCTCTGCAATAATAGACATACGAGGCGGCTTATTTAAAGAATCTCCCTCCTGCTCCACCCCCGCAAATAGACAAAGTTCTGAATTTTGAGCCAGCCAGGAGTGCATCTGCCCAGTAACAGCTATGAGATAGGCTCCATTATTTCGTAATGTTTCCACAGTGGCTTTCAACTCTGCTGTTTCTCCACTGTTGGAGATCGCAATCACGATGTCTCCAGGCACCACCTGCCCCGAGCTTCCATGGACGGCCTCTGTCCCATCGAGCACATAGCAGGGAGATCCTGTGCTGGAGAATAAAGAAGCGATATATTGAGCCACGTGACTTGGCTTTCCGATGCCCGTCACATGGATTCTTGCCCCTGACTGCTGGGCAGAAAGAATAGCCTCCTTCGCTTGCGAAAAAACAAGTCGATTGGCTCTGGCCTTCCATTTCGATAGTTCCTGATCCAGGCAATCGAAGTAATTCGTCAATAAGACCTCGTCCGACACCTTTCTCCTCCTCTCTCAACCTTTCCTTGTTGTTTATGCAATTATTAAGAAAATCTATTCATTACAAGGAGAATTGTATCATATGGAAAGAAGTAAAAAAGGAAGATCAAAAGGCGCCAATAATACTGGCGATATCACTTTCTTGTCGTCTGTAATCATTGTATTTTAGCCGTTTTTTTAAATCATATAACAAAGTTATTTTCTATAGCCGAATCAATTTGTATCTTATAATTTATCTATGCAATAAGGAGAATTTATTCATTATTTTTGGGCAAACTGCACAATTCATACATGCAATAAAAAAAGGAGCGGCGTCCCCTGGGGACACCGCTCCTTTTTTGTATCAGCCCTGCTGGTAAAAATCTCGAAGGGCCGGATAAAGCTTCTGAAACCGGCGATATTTTTTTTCATAATAAGGAACCTCCTCGGCCTGAGGCCGATAGGTCTTTGAAAAACGGGCCTGATCCTTGGCCAACCGACCAATCGGAAGCTTATGATAGCAGGCATAGGCCAAAAGAGCCGCGCCATGGCCCGGTCCTCGTTCGCCCTCCGGCAGCAGCAAGGGCCGATTTAGGACATTGGCCATCATTTGAGCCCAAATGGCACTTTTTGACCCGCCCCCAACCAGGCTGACCTGGTCAATGGCTAGCCCCATAGATTTGGCAATTTCTACGCAATCCCGCAGAGAGAAGGCCACGCCTTCATAGATGGCATAGATCATGTGTTGCCAGTTCACCCGAGGAGAAAGCCCCAAAAAAGCACCTCGCACGGCTTCATCATTGAGCGGCGAGCGCTCGCCCATCAGATAGGGCATGAAATAAAGGGCCTGATGGCGCACGGCCTCCTTCGTCGAAAGCGTGGTCGATTCTGGCTTTTCTAAAATTTGATCCATCCACCACTTATAACAGGAGGCAGCGGAAAGCGTGCAGCCCATCAAGTGAAACTGGCCACTGGCATCCGCAAAAGCATGCAGGCTGGACTTTTCGTCCTGGAGGAAACGGCGGGCGGGCATAAAGACGGTGCCGCTGGTCCCTAAGGAAATATTGCAGTCTCCTTCCTCCACTGCCCCGACAGAAAGGGCCGCGGCCGCATTGTCCCCGGCCCCTGCGACGACCAGTGCTGGCTTTTCAAGCTTCCAGGCCTGGTTCAGTTCTTTCCGGCTTTCGCCCGCTAGATCGCTACTCTCCAGCAAACGAGGCAGGACGACGGGATCCAACTGGCAAATTTCTAATAACTTTTGTGACCAGGTCCTCTGACGCACATTCAAAAGCAGGGTTCCGGAAGCATCGGAATAGTCGGTGGCGAATTGGCCGGTCAGGCGAAAGACAATATAATCCTTAGGAAGCAGGATATGACGGATCTTTTGATACTGTTCCGGCTCCTGTTTTTTCATCCATAAGAGCTTGGGGGCAGTGAAGCCCGCATAGGCAATGTTGCCCGTTTCTTCTAACAATGCGGATTGGCCAATGACCTGGTTGAGATAGGTGGTTTCGGCGCTCGTTCTCGTATCATTCCAAAGGATGGCCGGACGAATCACCTGCTCGTCCGCATCTAATACCACCAATCCATGCATCTGCCCGCCTACCCCGATGGCCCTGATGCCCTGGTAGCTATCCGTCTCCACGATTTCAGCGATACCCGAAAGGATCGCCGTCCACCAGTCCTCCGGATTTTGTTCCGCCCAGCCCTCCTTTGGATAGGAAATCGGGTAGGAGCGAGACACGCTTTGTTGGATTTTTGCTTCTTCATCTAAATAGCTGATTTTAACCGCTGAGGTGCCGAGGTCGATTCCTAAATAGCCCATCCCTGGTCCTTTCTATTCTTTGAAAATGAAAAAGACGGCAAACACCTTTTGAGGATTTGCCGTCTTTTGGAAGCTATTGAGTCAGCTCGTTCTTCCCATTGAAAAGAATGTTGTTTACAATCCCTTCCAGGTATTCCTGTCGGCCGCTTGTCAGCTTCAACTCACTTTCTTGCAAGGCATATCGCTCTAGTTCTTCCAGATCGACCTGTTGCTTTAGGATCTTCTCGCCGATCCCGCTCTTGTAGCTGGCGTATTTCTGTTCGACAAAATCCTCCAACCGGCCATCCTGGATCAGCTGTTGGGCTTTAATGAAGCCTAGGGCAAAGCTATCCATACCCATAATATAGGCGTGGGCGATATCTTCTGGCGTAAAGGAGGGCCTGCGGACCTTGGCGTCAAAGTTCAACCCGCCGTTGGTAAAGCCACCCGCCTTGATGATCTCGTACATGGCCAGGGTCGTATCATACAGGTTGGAAGGAAACTGGTCCGTATCCCACCCGAGCAGCATATCCCCCTGATTGGCATCCACCGAGCCGAATACACCGAAGGTGCGTGCCATGCGCAGCTCATGCTGGAAGGTATGCCCAGCTAAGGTGGCATGATTGGCCTCGATATTGATCTTAAAGTCATCCATCAGATCATATTTTTCCAGGAAAGCCACGCAGGTGGCCACATCGAAATCATACTGGTGTTTGGTCGGCTCCTTGGGCTTCGGTTCGATGTAAAAATCGCCCTCATACCCCTTGCTTCGTGCGTAGCGTACCGCCATCTTCAGCAGGCGAGCGTAGTTGTCGAGCTCCAGGCTCACATTGGTATTGAGCAGGGTTTCATAGCCTTCCCGGCCGCCCCAAAATACATAGCCTTTTCCGCCCAAGGCGATGGTTGCATCGATCGCATTTTTGATTTGTGCAGCGGTCCAGGCAAATACATCCGCTTCACAGGAGGTCGCAGCGCCGTGCATAAATCTCGGATGGCTAAAGCAGTTGGACGTGCCCCAGAGGAGCTTGCGCCCCGACTTGTCCATCTTTTCCTTTAGATAAGTCACCATCTCCTTAAGATTGTCATTGCGCTCCTGCAGGCTCTGTCCCTCCGGGGCCAGGTCCACATCGTGGAAGCAGAAATATTCAATATTCAGTTTTTCCATGAAGTCAAAGGCCGCATCCGCTCTGGCCTTGGCCAATTCCATGGGGTCGCTCTTTCCATCATAGGCTCGGTTCATCGTGTTGATCCCGAACTGATCCTGACCGCCCGCGACCATGGTATGCCACCAGGAAAGGGCAAATTTGAGGTGGTCCTTCATCTTCTTTCCGTCGATCACCTGGTCCGGATTATAATATTTGAAAGCAAAAGGGTTGGTCGACTGACTGCCTTCATACTTTACCTGGGGTACCTTTTCAAAAAAATTCATGCCTGATCGCTCCTCTCCCAGCCTATTCGGCTGCATTTCTTCGCTTGGAAACAATGTCAAATACCACCGCTATGGCCAAAACCACGCCTTTGACAATGCGCTGAATATCCGCATCAATGCCCATGATGGACATCCCGTTGTTTAGAACCCCCATAAAGATGGCCCCGATGACCACTTGCCAAACCGTACCAACGCCGCCGTAAGCCGAAGCGCCACCGATATAAGCGGCAGCAATGGCATCCATCTCGTAGCCGTCCCCCAGAGTCGGGGTGGCGGAGTTAAAACGGGCCACCACCATCAGCCCTGCCACGGCCGATAAAAAGGCAGAATTGACGTAGGCCTTAAAATAGACTTTTCTCGCATCAATGCCGCTGAGGCTCGCTGCCAGCTCATTGCCTCCGACCGCATAATAATGGCGGCCATTGACCGTCTTAGAGGCATAGTAGTGGTAGACGAAAATGATCAAACCGAGCAGAATCAGGATGACGGGGAAGCCTCTGAACTTCGCGAGGCTGTAGGTTACAAATAAGAGCCCAAGAGCCACCATGGCCGTCTCAAAGATGAAAACCAGCGTAGACGTATCGCTCCCCGTAGCCACCTCTTTTTCTGCCTTATGATTCTTCACGGCATTGATCACGTAGGCGACCACCATCAAAACCCCGGCGATCATGCAGACCCCATCCAGCTCCGCGAACTTGAAGGAGGGAAGGTAGCTATTAAAGAGCTGCGCGTAGTTGGACGGGAAGGGGGCAATGGTAAAGCCTTGCAGGATCACCAGTGAAAGGCCCCGCCACACCATCATCCCTGCTAGGGTAATGATGAAGGAGGGTGCTTTGAGATAGGCGATTAAATAGCCCTGGATGGCCCCTATCAGAAGGCCGACGGCCAGACAGATCAGGATCGTCAGATAGATGTTCATTTTCTGTTTGACAATCATCACCCCTGCCAGGGAGCCGACCAGGGCAACGATAGAGCCGACCGAAAGGTCAATGTTGCCGCCGGTTAAGATACAGAAGAGCATCCCGATCGTAAGCACGATCACATAGGCGTTCTGTGAGATGATATTGTTAATATTTTGCGGTAGTAAGACATTCCCCTTGGTCAAAATGGTAAAAACTAAAATGACGGCAAGAAGAATCACGACCATACTATTTTTTTTGAGCTTTTCTAAGATGCCGGATTTCATGCCTCCTCCTTCCGAACCTCTTTTACGATCAATGACATGATCTTTTCCTGCGATGCTTCTTCGATGGGCAATTCTCCTTTGATCCTGCCCTCATTCATAACGTAAATTCGGTCACACATGCCCAGCAGCTCAGACAGCTCGGAAGAGATCAAAAGAACACATTTGCCCTGTGCCACCATTTCGTTGGCAATTTCATAAATCTCATATTTGGCCCCTACATCGATGCCTCGGGTGGGTTCGTCCAGGATGAGGACCTCCGGGTCCGTAAACATCCACTTGCCGAGCAGGATCTTCTGTTGGTTGCCGCCGCTTAGATTGCCCACTTTTTGATCCATGGACCGGCATTTTACGCGAAACTGATCGATCATTTTTCTCGCTTCCCGCCGTTCCAGGTGACGGTCGATCACCCCTCTTTTACTCACTTTTGTTAAATTGGCGAGGCTATGGTTGGTGTCAATGGGGTTGGTTAAGATTAAACCATTGCCCTTCCGGTCCTCTGTGACATAGGCAAGCCCGGCCTCGATGGCGCTTTTGACACTTTTTAGCGTCACCTTTTGTCCATTGAGATACATCTCCCCGGAGATATTGCGACCATAGCTTTGTCCGAATATGCTCATCGCCAGCTCCGTTCGGCCGGCGCCGATCAGGCCGGCGATCCCCACAATCTCCCCTTTCCGCAGCTGGAGATTGACCCGATCGATGACCTTTCGGTGGGTTTGGTAGGGATGGTGGACGGTCCAGTCGCGGATTTCAAAAGCAATCGCACCGGGTTGATGCTGCCGTTTCGGGTAGCGGTCAGAGAGGGACCGACCCACCATCCCCCGGATGATCCGATCTTCATCGATATCATGCCCTTCATTGGGCATGGTTTCAATGGTTTTCCCATCCCGTATCACGGTGATGGTGTCGGCGACATAGGCGATTTCATTGAGCTTGTGCGAGATAATGATTGAAGTGATCCCTTGCTTTTTCAGTTGCAGGAGGAGGTCGAGCAACTTTTGGGAATCCTGCTCATTGAGGGAGGCCGTTGGTTCATCCAAAACGAGCAGCTTTACATTTTTGGACAATGCTTTTGCAATTTCGACCAATTGCTGCTTGCCCACGCCCAAATTTTTGACCAGGGTGTAGGGCGACTCATGCAAATCAACCAGCTTCATCTGCTCCTTGGCACGAGTGTGTGTTTTTCTCCAGTCGATGCGATACCTGCTGCCCTGTTCATTGCCCAGAAACATATTCTCAGCAATATCCATATAAGGGATCAGAGCGAGCTCCTGGTGAATAATCACGATCCCCTGGTCTTCGCTGTCCTCAATTTTTTGAAATTGGCAGAGGGCGCCATTGTAATGAATGCTGCCCGAGTAGCTTCCATAAGGATAGATGCCCGTCAACACATTCATCAGGGTGGATTTCCCGGCGCCATTCTCTCCACAGATCGCATGGATCTCTCCGCGTCTCACCTGGAGGTTGACTTGATCCAAGGCTTTCACCCCGGGAAATTCTTTTGTGATATCGGTCATCTCTAAGATTAGATCCGTCAAAACAACCTCCTTACACCGTTTACTTCAGCTGATCCTCCGTGTAATAGCCAGAATCAACCAGCAGCTTCTTGTAATTATCCTTCGTAGCGGCCACCGGCTCCACCAAGAAAGCGGGGACAATGCCCTTGCCGTTGTCATAAGTTTTGTTATCATTGACCGGCACTTCCTTGCCCTCCGAGATCGCCACCACCATATTTACAACGGCTTCTGCCAACGCTCTTGTATCCTTAAATACGGACATGGCCTGTTTGCCTTCGATGATGCTCTTCACATTGGTGATCTCGCAGTCCTGTCCAGTGATGACGGGCCAGGTGCCCCGGTAGTTTTCTTGTAAGGCAGACGCCGATCCATGTGCCGTAGCGTCGTTGGAGCAAAGGACCGCATCCAGATTCTTTCCATCGTTATAGTAGGTGGAAATGATGTTCTCCATCCGCTCCTGCGCCTTTTGGTTGGACCATTCCGGAGTCGCACATTCCTGGCGGGTCTTTTGTCCGGAGGGGATGTTGAGCTTGCCTGAGTCAATATAGGGCTTCAGGACTTCCATGGCGCCGCCGTAGAAGAAGACGACATTGTTATCATCGGTCGGACCGGTGACGATTTCCAGGTTGAAAGGACCCTGCTGATGCTCCAGATCCAAGGCATCGGCAATGTACTGGCCCTGGAGCTTGCCCACCTTCGTGTTATCGAAGGTCGCATAGTAGCTGACGGCATCGGTATTCATGATCAGGCGGTCATAGGCAATGACGGTGATGCCAGATGCCTTGGCCGTATCCAGCACATTGGTCAGAGCGCTGCCGTCAATGGAGGCGACAATTAACAGGTTGCAGCCATTGGTAATCATATTTTCCAGCTGGGAGACCTGAGCCCCGATATCATTGTTCGCAAACTGCAAATCGGTTTGAATGCCTTTTTCTTCCAGCTTCTTCTTAAGGTTCTCCCCGTCCTGACTCCAACGCTGCAGATCCTTGGTCGGCATGGCGATGCCTACTTTTTTGATCTCCTTGCCGCCCGACTGGCTGGTACTGGTGCTCGTTTTCGGCTGATCAGAGGTGGGCTTCTTTTCCGTTCCGCCCCCGCAGGCGGCCAGAGACAAAGTCATCGCTCCCGCTAAAAAAATACTCAATAAACGTTTTCTAAGTTTCATCCTATCCTCCTAATTTTATGAAGCGGTTCGTCCTCGCTTGCCGGATAAGGGGATGTGTCCTCCATCACCTCCCTGCCCTCACACGGCATTTTCAAAGCTTGAAGCAATTTCTACTTCTTTGTTTTAGTTAGTAAGTTTTTCTTACTAACTAATATAGCACGAAGGGCCCCACCTGTCAATCCATAAGTGATTAAATATGAATCCCTCTCAATTTTCAGTCAATCGCCCACAAGGGCGTGTTCTTGACGATGAGAAAGAAAGTCTATACTATGGAGGAAAGCCTCTTTTTTCTCGCACGAAAGGGAGGCCCCTACAAAGCGCCCAGGAGGCCTGTATGCGCAATCCAGCCAGCTACGAAGTCCAAATCTTACAATCCTTATATAAGGAACCGCGCAAATCCCGTTCCGACCTCTCACAGGAATTGCGGTTAAATAAATCCTCTGTATCCGAATATATCAACCAGCTCCTGGACAAAAAAATTATTCTGGAAAAGGGCATGGGCGATTCCACAACCAAAGGGGGCCGGCGGCCCATTTCCCTGGAAATCAATTATCGCTATGGTCTATTTCTCGGCATTGACGTGGCGCCCGATCAGATTTCCTACGCCCTGTGCGACCTGGAGCTCAAAATGGTGGACTATCAATCACAAAAAATTCTGGTCAACCGGGACAACGTGCTCACCCATTCGATCCAGATCATCGAGACCGCCTTAAAAAAAGCGTCCCCCTACCGAGGCGGCTTGCTGGGCGTAGCCTTCTCCATCCATGGGATCGTTGACGGCCACACCATCCGTTTTACGCCGAACTACAATATCTACAAGGGCAATCTATACCAAGAGATTCACGCCCGTTACCCCTTTTTGCCTGTCCACCTGATCAATGAGTCCAATGCCTCCGCCCTCTGTGAAAGCTACTCCTCCCATATCCGAAACCTCGTGGCAGTCAATGTGGGCCGGGGACTGGGCGCTGGCATCATCGTGGAAGGGCAGCTGATTCATGGGGTAAACGGCTACGCCGGAGAAATTGGCCACGTTGTCATCATGCCGGGCGGGCGCAAATGTAACTGTGGCAATCGAGGATGCTTTGAGCAATACTGCGCCGATGAATCCCTCGTGGAATATTACAACACCCTAAGCGACCGTCCCATTCATTCCATCCCGGAGCTCATCGATCGCCACCAATCCGGGGACGAATATGCGGAGAAGGCCATTGCCTATAACTTAAAATATATGGCGCTTTTGATGAATCACATTATGAAAATGACCGCCCCCGAGGTGATCGTGATCAACAGTGATCTGGCCTACTACCTCGATTCCTATATCGATCAGCTGCAGAATATGACTTCGATGACCTACAAACAGAATATCGTCATCAAGCCTTCCCTCTTCCACCATCGATCGGTTCTGCTAGGCGATATCTACCTGGCCATTACCGAATTTTTAAAAAATTATCAGCTGTAAGCGCCACCCAAACGGTCAAAAAAAGCGGAGTCCATATGGACTCCGCTTTTTTATCTATCCAAAACCCTACCAGTCAAAACGATAGACCACCGTCCGTTCAAACGGCTGACCCGGTGCAAAAACAGGCTGGGCCAGATAGGGGAAATGGATGGCATCGGGGACGAACTGTGGCTCCACACAAAGACCCTTAAAGGGGCAGGCCTGTCCGGCCCAGCGGAGGCCTTGCCCGGTATAAAACTGGAAGGCGGGCGCATCGCTTGAGAGGGTGAGCGATAGATCAGGAACCCGAAGCTCCGCCAGGGGCCTCAGGCCTCGACCCTTCACGACGTAGTTATGATCAAATCCCTGACTGCCGTCAAAAGTGGCTAGTCGGGCCAGATCTTCTCCGAGCAGCCGGCTTCCGTCCAGATCGAGCGGGGTCCCGCTGGTGGCGAGCACCCGGCCATCGGGCAATTGGTCCGCTCGAAAGGGGGTCCAGAAATCGGCAAAAAGGCGAACCCGATGATGGGCAATGGACGGGACTTCATCGGCCGCCCCGCCGCCTGCGAGGTTAAAATAGGTGTGATTGGTAAAATTGAACAGGGCCCAATGCGGACTTTGGGCTTGAATCTGGATCCGCAGAGCGGGACCCTCCAGCTGATAGGTGACTTGGGCCTGATAAGCGACCGGCTGATCCATCTCGATGGTGTAGGTGAGGGAAGGGGCCTGATCGGCCGCCTGCTGCTGGACCCGGTCCAGGGTCCAGCGACGCTGGTGGAGGGCCAGGGCCCCTGAATGGAGATTCTTCTCCCCCTCATTACAGCCCCACTCCTGGGGGCCATCCGGCAGGTCGAAGTGGCCACCCGCCAGACGATTGGCATTGGGACCGATGGTCGCATTTAGAAAATTCGGCTCCCCTTCATAATCCGTCAGCCTGGGATAGGACAGGACCAGGGGACGGTTCAAGGGCACAAGCTCCAAGCGGTGGATCCGGGCGCCTAGGTTGAGGGTGGTGAGCCGCAAAAATTCATTTTCCAGTCGGGTCGTTTCCAGTTGACTCATAAACAGGGTCCTTTCTCTTTTCCTTGCACTTGCACACACTTATTCTTGATCCAGATCTTGATCTGGGTCAAGATCTGGATCTTGGGCTTGTTCTTCTACGGCCCGCCCCTTTTGGGCAATGGCGCCGCTCAGGCCCCGCAAGGCCGCAAAGGGGGCAAATTGGCCGGCCCGTTTGATCCGGGCCATGCGCACGTGATGGCGGGGTTCAAATGGCCCTCGGTCTAAAAAGGAACGGTAACGCGCTGGCAAGGTGCTTTTCTCTGGCCCGGCCAAGCCGGTGTCCTCCACCGAGGGCGCCTTCTGCCTGCGCTCGCTCTTTTTCTCAACCACCTTGCCCTCCTTCCGTCCCCGTCCGAGGGTCCGCCCTTCGTAGGGGCAACCACCGAACGCCGATCCTTGCTTTGTCATCGAAGCGCTAGGCCTCATGGCCCCCGATCTGCTTGTTGCGGTCCCGGGCCGTCGCCCCCTCCTCCAGATTCATCCCGCGCAAAATGACATTTTTGCCATATTTCTCCTTGAGGGCCAGGATCGTCTTCTGAATTTGCCGCTCCTTCTGGGGGGCAATGGCGGTCCCCCTGGAGGAGCGTTCATCATGGGTGGACGCCTGCTTTTTATCAATCGCTGGTTTGGCTGAGGCCCCAGAGGCTTGCGCACTCAAACCCTCCAGAAAGGAAAGCTGACGGGCCTCCCTGCGCCACTCACTTTCCGGCTTGACCCGGTCCGCCACCACATAGAGCCGGCGCACCAGAAGCGACTTCGGCACGATCGCCTCAAAAAGGGCGGTAAAGGCGGCCATCAGCTCCTGCGTCGAGGCTGTGTAGTCGGACAAGGCGCGGGATTTATGAGCCGGCTTGGGCACGGGCCGTCCGTAGGCGTCCAGACGAATGGGCCCCCGATAGCGGGCCCTTCGGGCCGGATCCTTGAGATTTTCCACATCAAACTCGATGGTGAGGCTGATATGATCACACACCAGCCCCTGACGGACGAGGTCCAAGGAGAGGCCGTCGGCCATCTCCCGAACGATCAACCGCGCCTTGTCATAGGGATAGGGCTCGCTTAAGACCTGCCCATTGGAAAGCGACTGTCCCTCGGGCCGGTAGGCTTTGATATCGGCCATCCGGGTCGACTCATAGCCCCAGGCATGGTCGATGAGCAGCTCCGCATTGATCCCAAACAGGCGGTAGAGCAGGTCCTCCCCCTGTCCCCCACCCTCCAGCGAGAAGAGCGCAACCTCCCCCATGGTAAAAAGGTCATAGCGGGCCAATTTTTGAGCCGTTCCCCGACCCACCCGCCAAAAATCGGTGATGGGCCGGTGGGTCCAGAGCTTTTCCCGGTAGGAACGCACATCCAGTTGGGCCATGCGGACCCCGTTTTCATCCGGTGCCATCTTCTTCGCCTCGATATCCATGGCAATTTTGGCCAGATAGAGATTGGGGCCAATGCCGGCCGTGGCCGTGATGCCGGTTTGCTCTAAAACGTCCAAAATCATCCGCATGCAAAGCGCCCGCGCGCTCATCTGGTAGAGGGGCAGGTAGTCCGTAATATCGATAAAAACTTCGTCCACCGAATAGACATGGATATCCTCCGCTGCGACATAGCGGAGATAGATTTGATAAATCTCACTCGAAGCCTGGATATAATGCGCCATCCGGGGCGGGGCAATGAGAAAATCAACCGCCAGCAAAGGATCCGCTTGAAGCGCCGGCGCATCAAAGGAGGAGGCCCGCATGGTCTCTGGATCCTCTAACCGGGCCTTGCGGGCGGCATTGACCGATCGAACCTGGCTTTTCACCTGATAGAGGCGGGGACGGCCGGGCAGACCCAGCGCTTTTAAGGAAGGAGAGACCGCAAGACAAATGGTCTTATCCGTCCGCCGCTCATCGGCGACCACCAGATGGGTCGTCAGGGGATCGAGGCCCCGCGCCATACACTCGACGGAGGCGTAGAAGGATTTGAGATCAATGGCAAAATAGGTCCGCTCCACTTGTCCCTCCTTTCTGATCCGACCGCCACTCTCCCTCTATTATACCGAAAGAGTCAAAAAAAGGCTCCTGCCAGGCGTGCTGGCAGGAGCCTCATTCGATTGGTCAGAAGGACGAGCCGCCTATTTCAGAAGGCCAGCCACTTCCTTAACGACTGCATCGGAGAGGGCGCTGGGACCACCCACCACGGTCGCTTTTTCGATCGCGTGGGATTTGAGATAGGTCGCGATGGATGCAGGCAGGGCCTTGACCCCACTCAGGAGAATCGGAGCCGGAAGGCTGCCCGCCCAGGCGCCAACCACCAAAGCATCCGCAAAGCCTTCCCCTGTCGCGAGGACCACCTGCTTGGTTTTGGGCATGGCCGCTGCGATCAGGGCAGAGGTCTCAAAGCGCGTTTCGCCCCCGATCCGGTTGACCTTGACCCCGGCCAATTTGCTCAGAGCCGCTTCGGGCGCAGCCGCCACCGCCGATTTTTCGCCCACGATGGTTACCGCAGCAAGCTTCTCATCCTGAATGATCTTGGCCGTGATGGCAGGCAGCTGATCCTTGCCGGTCAGGAGCAGCACCTTCTTCTGGGCAATGGCGAGCGGACCCGCACAGAGCGCATCCAGGTAATTCTCTCCGCTTGCCAGGATGGCCCCCTTCAGCTCCGGGTTGAGCTTGATGCAGGCCTGCGCCAACAGGCAGGCGGTCTCAAAGCGGTTCTTACCGGCCAGACGCGTGAACGCCTCTACTTTATTTTTCTCAATCGCCTGCGCGACGGCATCGCTGATGGCGGACTTCCCGCCCACCAGGATGACTTCCTTCGCCCCTAAGCGCGAGATCTCTTCGGAAACGCCGGCCGCCAGCTCCTTTGGATGCGTCAGGAGCAGGGGGGCCTTGAGCAGGTTGGCATAGACCGAAGCAGCGAGGGCATCGGCAAAATCATCATCCCGCGCCAGGAGGACGCGGTCTGCCTTTTGATAGGCCTGGGCTGAGAGCTTGAGTGCCGTCTCCACCCGGTTGGCGCCCCCGATGCGATTCACCTTATCCATTACGTTTGTACCTGGCTTCTCTTCCTCTCCAGGCACCACGACCGGATTTGAACCGGGCTGCTGTCCCTTGTCATCCTTACGCAGGATGGTGAATTGATCATAGATGTAAGGCGCTTTGGTCAGCTTGTCCTGCTCCATATCATATTTCAGCTTCCAGCAGGTAAACTGTGCCCGGTCTTCGTTGATGTCCACAATGACCGCACCCGTTTCCTGTACTTGATCGGTGGGTGGCACTTCGGTCGCCCCATTTTTATCGAGGAATTCATAATTGGGCAGTAAGGGATCGTCCGCCTCAATCGGCGTTTTTCCGTTTAAATAGTCCTCGTTCGCCTTATACCATTTGAGACCACCGGCATGCTCCGGGGTCATGTGGAAGGGGGCGCCGTCGACCAAACGGAAGGTCAATTCCTTCTGGTCGGGCACGATGACGGTCTGCTTCACTCCCTTGGCATCGATGAAGCCACGGGTATAGACATGGTCATGACCACAGAGGACCATATCGACGCCCGCCTTGGCCAAACGCGGGTTCATCAGCTTGCGGAAGGCGATGACATCCTTATCGGTCAGATGGGTGGCGCCGGTGTAAAGGGGCTTGTGGAAACCGACGATGGTCCAAAGGCCCGCCTCCTTGGCCGACTTCACTTCCTTTTCAAAGTAGGTCATCATCCGCTCGAAGCTTTCATTGTTCGCCAGATTATCAACATTGTAGGAAGCGTCATTGAGGATGATAAATTTGACCGGCCCTTGGACCACTGAATATACACCGGCGGCGTATTCCGGATTGACCCCCGGCTTCAGAATAGGATCTGGCACATTGATCCGGCCATTGAAATCAGGCTCATCGTGATTGCCCTGAGTGGAGAGGAGGAGGTGGGAAAGGAGGAAGTTCTGAGTCGCATTGGGATAGAGACCGGTATTGTTAAAGAAGTCCTCCCACTGCTGGCCAAAAGGCTCTCCAGTCTTTTTATTGATCGCCGTCTGATCTTTATAGCCGCGGTCAGTATGGTCCCCTGCAATGTAGACGAAGTTCAGGGGATTGTCTTTGGAAAGCTCGCTCAGATAATGAAAGAGGGCGCCGGTAGCCTTGCCCGTCTTTTCATCGGCCACCTGGGGATCGCCCAGGAAGGCAAAGCGCACATGACCGGCTTTTTTTGCCGGAAGCCCGGTCGTAAACTGCCCCTGGACCGTTTCCCCGTCCAGGCTGATCTCATACCCATAGGACGTTTCCGCCTTCAAATCTTTCATCTCCAGGGTGTAGGTAAAGACGTAGCCATTGGTCATCCCGTTGGATTTGTACTCGAAACGGTCATAGTGGGGTGTCCCCTTCTGATTGCCCTTCAGGGTATAGCGGGTCGCTGTGCCCTGAGGCAGCTCGCGCACGGACACGGTGGCATCTCCGCCCGTTTTTCCGGCAAAGGACAAGTTCGCTCCAACGCCCGTTTTGCTCGACTCCGCGTAATCGCCCATGTGCACGTTCACGGAGAGGATCTTCTGCTCTGAGGCGGCTTCTGCAGGAAGCGGCAGGGCCAGCGTAAGGACCATAGCCAGGGCTAAGCAATAGCACACCAGCGTCCTGATCCAAGACTGTGTTTTTTTCATACATTCTCCCTTCAATTATAAGCTGATTTGGCAACATTCAACCTTTTCTATTGTAGGGGGCATGTGTTAAATTCAGGTTAATCGAAGGCAAAAGTCCGGGAAATTGGACAAAAAAAAGAAGGGCGCAGGCCCTCCTTTTTTAGAACATAAAATGCGCATCAGATGAAAAGGGCTGCGCCCTAGCAGTCCTCTTCCCTGGCCCAGTCCCGGGCGCGGGCGACGGCTTTTTGCCAGCGACGGTACAGCCGGTCCCGCTCCACGCAGGCCAGGGCGGGCTGAAAGCGGCACTCCTCCTGCCAATGGCTGCGGATATCGGAAAGGTCCTTCCAATAGCCGGTGGCCAGGCCGGCTAGGTAAGCCGCCCCCAGGGCGGTGGTCTCTAGAACCTTGGGCCGAATCACCTCTACCTGGGCCATGTCGGCCTGAAACTGCATGAGGAAATCATTGGCTGAGGCCCCACCATCGACCTGGAGCTTGCGCAGGGGATGACCCAGATCCTCGCTCATGGCGCAGAGGACGTCGTAGGAGAGGTAGGCCTGCGACTCCAGGGTTGCCCGCACAATATGGTAGCGGTTGCTCCCCCGCGTCAGGCCCACGATCAAGCCCCGCGCGTAGGGGTCCCAATAGGGCGCGCCCAGACCGGTAAAGGCGGGCACGACATAGACCCCACCCGTATCCGGCACCTGAGTGGCGTAATAGGCACTGTCCTTGGCGGAATCCAAAATCCGAAGCTCATCGCGCAGCCACTGGATGGAGGAGCCCGCCACAAAGATGGACCCTTCCAATGCATAGGAGACCTTCCCCTCCTCAAGTCCCCAGGCGATGGTCGTAACCAGGCCGTTTTGGGAGGGCACCGCCTTTTCACCCGTATTCATCAGCAAAAAGGCGCCGGTTCCATAGGTGTTTTTGGCCTCACCCGGCGCGAAGCAGGTCTGACCAAAAAGGGCCGCCTGCTGGTCCCCACAGGCCGAGGCCAGGGGAACCTCCGCGCCCAGGACCGAGGCCGTCCCATAAATTTCACTTGAAGGGCGCACCTCCGGCAGGAGGGCCCTGGGAATATGAAAAAGGGCCAAAAGCGCCGGATCCCAGCAGAGGGTGTGGATGTTAAAAAGCATGGTCCTAGCCGCATTGCTGTAGTCGCTCACGTGGAGCCGGCCCCGGCTTAGCTTGTAAAGGAGCCAGCTATCCACCGTGCCAAAAAGAAGCTCGCCCGCCTCGGCGCGGGCCTGGCCCTGGTCAATGTGGTCCAAAATCCAGCGAATTTTGCTGGCGGAATAATAGGGGTCCAAAATCAGCCCGGTTTTCGCTCGGATGGCTGGTCCATGCCCTGCCTGCTTGAGGTTTTCGATCTGGTCGGCCGTCCGCCGGCACTGCCAGACGATGGCCGGATAGACTGGCTCGCCCGTTTCCTTGTCCCAAAGGATGGTAGTTTCCCGCTGGTTGGTGATGCCGATCGCCTCCAGGTCCCGGGCCTCCAGGCCCGCCTGCGCCAGGGCTTCCGTGATCACCCCCATCATGGTCGCCCAAATCTCCTTGGGATCCTGCTCCACCCAGCCAGGTTTGGGAAAATGCTGTGTAAATTCTCGTTGGGCCGACCAGCACGCCCGTCCCTCTCGATCAAAAAGGATGGCCCGGTTGCTGGTGGTGCCCGCATCGAGCGCCAAAATATATCGACCCATGCTGCCTCCTCTTTTACGCTTCTGTTCGCAGAAAAATCCGTTTTCCGCCCACTTCATGCGCCACCACGCGGCCCACCCGGGATACCGACACCACGCCCTCCTTCTCCCGGAGGGCTTTTTCCAGCGCATCCGCATCCTCCGGATGGACGGAAATCATCAAGCCGCCCGAGGTCTGGGGATCGTAGAGCAGGTCCTCCATGGCCTGGACCGTATCCCCGGCATCCACGACCGCCGACGTCGCATCCCGGTTATGGTAGGCCCCCTCTGCAATAAGCCCCAAACGGGCAAATTCCAGTGCTTGAGGCAGGAGGACGAAGCGGGCCGGATCCAAAATAATGCTTTTATCAGACCCCTCGGCCAGCTCCCGGAGGTGGCCCAGGATCCCAAAACCGGTAATATCCGTTACGGCATGGGTCCGGTAGTGGATCATCACATCCCGGGCATACTTATTGAGCGTCATCATCGATGCTTCCGCCGCCCGGATCGTGGCTTCCTCCGCCAGCTCCGCCTTCAGACCCGTATTGACCATCCCCGCGCCCAGGGGCTTGGTATAGAACAGGATGTCGCCCTCCTCCAGGCCCGCATTCGACCGGACCTGATCGGGGTGCATAAAGCCCGTCACCGCCATGCCGTACTTGGGCTCATCATCATAGATGGAATGGCCCCCCACCACGATGGCCCCGGCCTCATAGGCTTTGTCGTAGCCGCCGCGGAGGATCTCCTTGGCCAGGTCGGGCGGAAACATCTTGGGCACAGCAAAAATATTCATGCAAAGCTTGGGCTCCCCGCCCATGGCATACAGGTCGGAGAGGGCATTGGCCGCGGCAATCGCACCGTAGCTGTAGGGATCGTCGACGATGGGCGGAAAGAAATCCAGCGTCTGCACCACGCACAGATCCTCCCGGACCTGGTAAACGGCCGCGTCGTCCGCCTTGCCGTAGCCCACGATCAGCCTGGGATCTTGAATGAGGGGCAGCTCGCGTAAAATGTCCATGAGTTCACCTGAACCCACCTTCGCCCCTCAGCCGGAACAGGAGGCCAATTGGGTCAGTTTGATATCAGAATAATCAGGATGATCCTTCATGCCGCACTCCTTTCCAGAAGCTCATCTAATAGAGAGCCACGTGTTCGATCCGACTGATCCTGACCTGGCCCTCCAGAGCCTCTAAAATGGCCTCTTGTTGATCAGGATCACTTTTCCAGGCCAGGCCGCATTCCGCAGACAGGGCCACGGGCGTCGGAATCAATCGGCCCGAAATATCCGAAGCCTCCAGAATCATCTCGGCGCTCATCGCATCCATCGTAGAAGGAAAGGTGAGCACCAGCTGGTCTTTTTTTATGCGCATGGGCACTCCTTTCGGATCTGGTGGAGGGCCTCCAGGGTCTCGGAAAGCTCGGAGCGGGTCGTGGCATAGCCGATCGAAAACCGCACCGCCCCTTGCTCCAGGGTCCCGAGCGCCCGGTGCATCCGTGGCGCGCAGTGGAGTCCTGCCCGGGTAATGATCCCGTATTCATGCTGGAGGAGATCCGCCAGATCAGAAGAAGCGAGGCCCGATAAGTTGATCGTCACCACACCGGTATGGGGCCCTTCAAAATCTCCGTACAGGGACAAGCCCTCCAGGTCCGAAAGTCCTTCACAAAAATAGGTCACCAGGGCAGCCTCTCGCGCCTGAATTTGGGCAATGCCTTCCTCGAGCAAAAGATCACAGGCCGCCGATAGCCCGGCGATTCCGTGGCCGTTCAGGGTCCCGGCTTCCAAATGGTTGGGATAGTCCTCCGGCATGGCCGGCAGGCGGGACTGCACCCCCGTCCCGCCCATGATCAGGGGGGTCAGGTCTACGTCCGGGCCCACCAGAAGGCCGCCCGTCCCCTGGGGGCCTAAGAGCGACTTGTGGCCCGTAAAGGCCAAAAGGTCAATGCCCATCCCCTCCATGTCAATGGGGTAGGCCCCCGCCGTCTGTGCCGCATCCACCACCAGGCGCAGGCCCCGCTCCCTGGCCAGGCGACCCACCCGGTAGAGATCAACTACATTGCCCGTGAGGTTGGAGGCGTGGGTCGTGACGATGGCCTTCGTATTGGCCTCCACCAGCCCATCCAGGGCTTCCCAGCGAGGGCGCCCCTTTTCATCCGTGGGCAGAAAGGACAGGTGCACGCCCTGTTTTTCCAGGGCATAGAGGGGACGCAGGACGCTGTTGTGCTCCAGATCCGTGCTAATCACCCCATCGCCTGGCTGTAACAGGCCAAACAGGGCCAGATTGAGGGCCTGGGTGGCGTTGAGGGTAAAGATCACCCGCTCCGGATGGGAGAAGCCGAAGAGGCGGGCCAGCTTCCTTCGGCAGGCGGTGATGGTCAGGGCCTGGTCCCGCCCCCCATCGGACCCCCGGCCGGCATTGGACAGGTGATCCAGAGCCTCCGCCACGGCCGCCACCACCGACCTTGGTCGATGAAGAGAGGTGGCGGCATTGTTGAGATAGATCATGATCAGATCCGAATCACCTTGCCAGCGGCTTGCATAGTGGAAGCAATCTCGTACATATTGGAGACGATCCCTACCTCAAGCTTGTCCTTGATGGCATAGTAGTCCAGGCAGGTCCCGCAGGAGATGATCTTAACGCCCTCCTCGGCCAATTTTTTCAGATCCTCCAGGGATGGAGAGCCTGCGGTGGTGAGCTTGACCCCACCATTGAAGAAGATCAGGGCTGAGGGCAGCTCCTCCAGCTGGGTCAAGGAATAGAGGAAGGACTTGATCAGAATCTTGCCCAAATCATCATTGCCCTGGCCCATGGCATCAGTGCCCACCACGACGACCGTATCCCGGCCCCCGGCCTTCTCGGCCCAGGTGACCTCCGCATGGTCTTCCATCTGTACGCCGCCAGAGGGGGGCGTCAAAATGACCGTATAGTCAGCCCCTTCTTCCTTGACCTCGACCTGGCAGCCCTTTTCCTGGCCCAGTCTTTTGAGATTTTCTACCGCCGTTTGGTTGTCAACTGTCGTCGCCACCTGATCGCCCTCCGAAAGCTCCTTGAGCGCCTTGATGGTCAAAATCACCGGTTGGGGACAAGCCTTCTTTCGTGCATCAATTTTCATCATTACCTCCTTTTTCGACCGATGGGGTCGCCTCCTGGGAAATGGGTTGTCGTAGTGCTTCTTTCTTTAAGAGGACGCGCACCTCGCCTTGGTTCTGGAGAATCTTTCGCGCCTCAAGGGCCTCCAACAGACGGAGGGCGTACTTTCTGGAACTGGACAGCTGGTCTCGAAAATCCGGCAGGCTCAAGGAACCATGGGCTTCTACATGCGCGTAGACCAGCGCTAGGATACGATTCCACGCTTCCCAATCCATATAACCGGATGCGTCAATTTTAATCAATTCATGGCGCCGGTCCAAGTCGGCCAGGATCTGGCGAATGGCCTTCTCCTGCTTGGCCGGCCAATCGGCGAGAAGCTCCTGCGTGGTGGGTGGCTCAAAAGCGGCCTCTCGGAAGCGGGTTTGAATGGCTTCCTTCAAGGCGATCATCTCCTCGCTATAGCGGGCTTCAAATCCCGGCAGGGCCACCCGGTCTTGCCGAATCACCACCCGCCCGGCGGCCTCAAGGGCTTGAATGATCGCCTCATGAGCCTCATGGGGGATGGCCTCCTCATGGCCAATCCGGTTGAGAAACTCCGCCTTATCCATCCCCGTCTGCATGGGATTTTGGGCATGATAGGCTTCCAGGAGGGATTGGACGTCCGATAGGAGCTGATCCCACAGGTCCCGGTGGAGCCAGCCGCCGCCCCGGCCCAGGATCCGGCCCTCCGCCTCCAAAGCCTTCGTAAGCTCCGCCAGCTCCTGGCGGGTGAGATTGGCCCGGACGGCCAGCTCCTTTTCCTGGATGAGCCCGGCCCCGGCCTGACGGATGATCTCTTCGACCCGCTCCGTGGGGCCGCCCGCAGCCATACGGCGGAGGCTTTCTAATACGGCTGGATCCTTTTTCTTATGACGGGGAGCGGAAGGATTGAGAAATTCACCCCCACCGATCGACTCCAGGGGAGAGAAAAAGCGCACCACCAGTCGGTCCCCCGTCCGCACGGTGACAGGCTCATCAAAATGAAATTGGACAAAGGCCTCTTCCGATGCCTTGATCTGATCCTGATCGAGCAGCATGGCGCGGGCGACCTGCTCCGAGGCCCCAAAAGCCACTCGTACGGGGTCATTGTAGCGGATCAGGCGTGCCGTGTGATCAAACATTTTGATCTTGGCATCTACCCTGCAGGACGGGATCATGGAGCCGGGCCGGGCAATGATTTCCCCCCGTTCCAGCCCTTCCTTGGAAATATTCGATAGGTTGAGGGCCGTCCTTTGGCCGGCACTCGCTTCCGCTTCCTCCCGGCCATGATTTTGAATTCCCCGCACACGCACGACCGGGCCCTCCGGATAGATCTCCACCTCTTCGCCCAGCTTGACCGACCCCTCGATCAGGGTCCCAGTCACCACCGTGCCAAAGCCCTTGACCGTAAAAACCCGGTCCACCGGCAGGCGGAAGAGGGCAGGATCCAGCCTTCGATGGCCGATCTCCTTGACCCGGTCCAAAATCATCTGCCGCAAGCGTTCGATATTCTCCCCCGTCTTGGCCGACACTCGGATCATGGGGGCGTCCTCCAGGAAGGAGCCCTTGACCAGGTCGCGGACCTCCTCTTCGACGAGACTGGCCCAATCCTCCTCCACCAGGTCCGATTTGGTCAGGACAATCAGCCCGTTTTCGATATGAAGGGCTTTTAAAATCTCAAAATGCTCCCGGGTCTGGGGCATGACCGACTCATCGAGCGCCACGATCAGAAGGACCAGGTCAATGCCCCCGATCCCGGCCAGCATATTATTGACGAACTTTTCATGGCCCGGCACATCGATGATGCCAATGGTCTGGCCCTGGTCATTGGGCAGAGAAGCGAAGCCCAGCTCAATGGTAATCTTCTTTTTCTGCTCCTCCGGCAGCCGGTCTGTCTCTACCCCGGTCAAGGCCCGAATCAGAGCCGATTTCCCGTGGTCTACATGACCCGCCGTGCCAATGATTACATTTTGCATAGCGCCTCCTGGGCTGCCTCCAGCCCCGCCACCAGGTCCTCCTCATCCCCTTCCAAGAGCGTCCGCACCGACAGGCAGAAGGCATCCTGATAGATCCGGCCCAGGATCGGCACGCGTACCTGGTGGAGGAAGGCCTGAAGCTGATCTGCAGGTGGACCCTCGATGGCCACTCCATAGCCCGGCAGGGTGCTGTTGGGGGCGGCGCCCCCGCCGACCGCATCGTCCAGGGGCACGGGGAAGAAACGCCAGCCCCCCTTGGTGAGGGACGCTGTAAGCTCCGCTGCCAGGTGGTCCGCCCGCGTGCGGGCCTCCTCCTTTCCCATCCGGATCATGCGCAGGGAGGGAATCTCCTGGCGGGCCTTCTTCCGGTCCAGATATTCATAGAGGGTGGCTTCGACAGCCGCCAGCGTCATCTTGTCCACCCGGAAGGCCCGGGTCAGGGGGTGGCGCTTGCAGGCCTCGATGATGGCCCGCTTGCCCACCAAAAAGCCCGCCTGGGCGCCGCCTAAGAGCTTATCTCCGGAGAAGGTGACTAGATCCGCCCCCGCCTGAAGGGCATCCTCGACCGTCTGTTCCCGAATCCCCACCTCCTCCAAGGAGTCGAAGAGGCCAGAACCCATATCATAGACGATGGGGTAGGCGTAGCCGGCTTCCTTTTGCAGGTCCTTGAGCTCCTCCAAACGGGTTTCATGGGTAAAGCCCCCGATGAAATAATTGGAGGTGTGTACCTTGAGATAGAGGCCGGTATTTTCATTGACCGCTGCGCGGTAATCCCGCAGCCAGGTCCGGTTGGTGGTACCAATTTCATGGAGATGGACCCCGGATTGCTCCATGATTTCTGGAATTCGGAAGGAACCGCCGATCTCCACCATCTCGCCTCGGGAGAGAATGGCTTCCTTGCCATGGGCCAGGGTTGAGAGGGCCAAAATCACAGCCGCAGCGTTGTTGTTGACCACCATGGCCGCCTCCGCCGAGCTCACCTGCTTGAGGATCTCCTCGACATGATCATAGCGGGACCCCCGCTTGCCCTGATCCAGGTTGTACTCCAGGTTGGAATAATGGCCCGCAAGCTCCGCCACGTGCGCGAGGGCCCGCTGGGAAAGGACGGCCCGGCCCAGGTTGGTGTGGTTAACCACCCCAGTGGCATTGACGACACGGCGGAGGTGGAAAGGCGTCTTCTGCGCTTTTTCTGCCAAAAGTGCGCTTACCAGCTCATCCGCCCGGGGAACCTGGGTGCACACGCCTGAGCGCAGGGCCTCGCGTGCCTCTGCCACCTTTTCCTGCAAGGCCTGCTTGACCACCTCATGGGACGCTTCTTCGATTAAAAAAACGAGACGCTCATCCGAAAGCATCTCGTCGATTTTCGGAAGATTGCGTAAAGACTCTTGAATAGTTGGCATCTTTTCACCTCATCCGCTTCTAGGTTTTTCAGTTGTAATGGGCCGAGCGCAACCGGCACCGGCCCGATCCACGGGAGGGATGGGAATCGAACCCATCTGGGAAGCTTCGAACTCCCCTCAACGGTTTTGAAGACCGCGAAGCACACCAGCACTTATCCACCCCCATAAACAGAGGGAAGGCAGAGTGTCTGCCTTCCTTCTGAAAAGACGTGATTTATTGTACCGTCTTTGCCCGTTGGAATCAAGAAACGATATAGCCCCCCTGTGTCAGGAGCGCTTTGGCTTTTTCAAAATTGGCCTCCGAGACCAGAATGACCGGACCCGTGCAGCCCATGCCGCTTTCGGCATAGATGCCGGCCTTCCAGAGAGATTTGACTCCGTCCTCCAGGTCCATCACCTCGATGCCGGGCACCTGGGCTGTGACGACCTCATGCGGCGGACAAGTGACCTCTTCCTCATCGGCTTCCTTCGCCTTAGGCTTGTGAGCCTCCAAAATCTCCTCCAGGCCCGCCTTCTTCGCAAGAGCAAATTCCTGAGCCGCTACATCGAAGATATGACCGCGGACCAGGTCGGCCGCGAAGCGAATGGCATTTTCGATCACCGGAGCGCCCGAGGCGCGGGAGATGATCATGATCAGCTTGCGGTAGTCTTCCCCGATGCCCGGGCCATAGCCGGCACCCAGCGTCTCATAGGCGCCGCCCGAGGTAAAGGAGGAAAGCAATTTGCTGATCACATTGCCCGTGAGGGAGTCACAGACCATGATATCGGCGCTGCCCAAAAGGACATCATTGCCCCGCATGATGCAGCC
>CABTYV010000003.1 GCA_902489145.1 uncultured Tissierellia bacterium
GCATTCTGAAAAGGGAAGACGCCATGGAGTCCCGCAGCAAGCATTTAGAATCGCGCGAAAATCAGCTTCAGCGTTTCGAGGATCAGCTCAAAGAAGGCCTCATCTGCTTCCTTGTCACTCACTTTAGAAGCATCCGCTTCTCCCGCGGCACAAGCCGCATCGTTCTTTGTGCCGACCTTTGGTTCAGCGATTCGTTCGCGAATTTCCTGCTCTACCGCTTGAAGAACTTCCGGATTTTCTTCCAGATAGGCCTTGGAATTGTCGCGACCCTGCCCCAGCTTCACATCCTGGTAGCTATACCAGGCTCCTGCCCGATCAATTACCCCCATATCAACGGCGGTATCGAGCAAGGTACCCACTCGGGAAATCCCTGTTCCATACATAATATCAAACTCCACTCGTTTGAATGGAGGAGCAACCTTATTTTTTACAACCTTGACCTTAGCGCGATTGCCAATGATGTCATTTCCGTCCTTGATCTGTTCGCCCCGGCGAATCTCCAGGCGCACGGTCGAATAGAACTTAAGGGCGATGCCGCCCGTCGTCACCTCCGGATTGCCATATAGGACACCGATCTTTTGACGGATCTGATTCAGGAAAAGAACCGTAGTATTTGTTTTCGACACAATCGGGGTCAATTTACGAAGGGCCTGGCTCATCAATCGAGCCAGAAGACCCACATGGGTATCCCCCATCTCCCCTTCAATCTCTGCGCGCGGAACCAAGGCAGCCACCGAGTCAATGACAACCAGGTCAATGGCGTTGGAACGGACCAGGCTCTCGCAAATCTCCAGGGCCTGCTCCCCGTCATCGGGCTGGGAAAGCACCAGATTGTCTACATCTACGCCCAGATTTTTCGCGTAACCAACATCCAGCGCATGCTCGGCATCAATAAAAGCAGCGATGCCGCCCAGCTTCTGCGCCTGGGCCACGGTTTCCAGCGCCAGCGTCGTCTTCCCGGAGGATTCAGGACCATAGATCTCCACAATCCGCCCTCTCGGCAATCCGCCGACACCCAGCGCCAAATCTAGATTGATAGCCCCGGTTGGAATCGCAGCAATCTCCACCTTCGGCATCTGTCCCAATTTCATCACAGATCCCTTACCAAACTGTTTTTCGATTTTATTAAAAGCCAACTGGAGGGCTTTTTCCCGTTCCTCCAGGTTTGTTGCGTCCTTTGCCATAAAAAGTCCTTTCTTTCTAATTTATATATGTTCCAGGTCCAACACCGCTTGATTTTTCCAAATATAATCGAAGCCTGAAAGCAGGGTCAAAAAGAGGGTGACCCCGATCAGAAGCTTGCTCACGAAAGCAGGAGCGGACCACCAGCCTGCCACAGCGGGCATGATGAGAAAATAAATTAAAGTAATCATTTGACTGACTGTCTTTGCCTTGCCCCAGGAGGAGGCGGCAATCGTCCGCCCTCTGGAGGCCGCTAAGCTCCGAAAGGCAGTAATCATAAGCTCCCGCGCCAGGATCACCAAAACGACCCAACCCGCAAGAAGGCCCCGGTCCACCAGCAGGATAAAAGCCGCCTGGGTCAGAAGCTTATCCGCTAGGGGATCGATGAACTTCCCAAAGGTGGTCACCAGGTGCTGCTTGCGCGCGATAGAACCATCAAAAAAATCCGTGACAGAAGCTAGGATGAATATCACCATCGGCCACAGGCTGGTGGGTGGCAGCAAATAGTAACTGATCACAAAGATTGGGATCAGGCCGATTCGGAGCAGGGTCAATTTATTGGGCA
The DNA here is from genome assembly GCA_902489145.1 of uncultured Tissierellia bacterium. Classification (GTDB taxonomy): domain Bacteria; phylum Bacillota; class Clostridia; order Tissierellales; family Peptoniphilaceae; genus Kallipyga. The sequence continues at coordinate 1,748 of CABTYV010000003.1, forward strand.
AATTCATCTGAACTTCCTTTCCGCTCTCCCTCGGGCCGAATGAGGACCTCCCGCGCTTTTGAACCATCCTGGGCAGAAACTGCACCCATGGCTTCCAGATCATCGATAAGCCGACCCGCTCGCGCATAGCCGATCCGAAATCTTCTCTGTAAGCCAGAGATGGAGGTCGTCTCTTCGTGAGAGATGAATTCCAAAACCTCACCCATTAGCTCATCCTGATTTTCGTCCCCTTCGGCTTCTGCATCGTGTCCGCCCTGAGGCGTTTCAAGCGATTCAATAAAGGCTTTATCGTAGGCCGCTTCATGTTTTTCTTTAATATAGTCTACCACACGCGCTACTTCCCCATCGGATACAAAGGCGCCCTGGACCCGGACTGGTTTCGGCAGGTGGGATGGATAATAGAGCATATCCCCTTTTCCCAGAAGGGTTTCTGCGCCCGATTGGTCCAGAATCGTACGCGAATCAATGGAAGAAGAAACCTGGAAGGAGATCCGGGAAGGAATATTGGCCTTGATCGTCCCGGTAATCACGTCGACCGAGGGTCTTTGTGTCGCAATAATCAGGTGAATCCCGCAGGCGCGAGCCATCTGGGCCAGACGAGTGATATGGGCTTCCACGTCCTTGGAAGCAACCATCATCAGATCAGAAAGCTCATCCACAATCACGACCAGGTAGGGCAGGACCTCCATATCCTCCTCGACCTTACATTTTTCCCGATAGCCCTGGATATCGCGCACCGCATATTGGGAGAAAAGTCGGAAGCGTCGTTCCATCTCCTGAACCGCTGTATAAAGGGCTTTTGATGCTTTCTTTGGATCCGTAACCACCGGAATCAGCAGGTGAGGGATCCCGTTATAAACGGAAAGCTCCACCACCTTGGGGTCAATAAGGATCATACGAACATCGCTCGGCGCATATTTATAGAGCAAGGAGAGAATGATGGTATTGATGCAAACGGACTTGCCCGAACCGGTTGCGCCGGCTATGAGCAGGTGCGGCATCTTGGCAATCTTCGCAATCATGGCCCGTCCATCGATAGACTGGCCCAGGGCAATAGGCATCGATTCATGGGCCTTCTCGAAGGCTTGGGACTGGATAATTTCCCGCAGGGCTACCATGTCCGCCTGGGGGTTGGGCACTTCAATCCCCACATAGGGTTTGCCGGGGATCGGCGCTTCAATCCGAATATCAGAAGCAGCAAGCGACAAGGCCAGGTCATTGGCCAGGTTGGTGATCCGGGAAACCTTTACACCAGGGGCAGGTTTCAGCTCGTAGAGGGCCACGGTTGGTCCTCTCTGGATGGAAACCACCTCCGACACGATGCCAAAGGAGCGCAGGGTCCGCTCGATGACGACGGCATTGTTTTGCAAAATTTGGGGATCCAGCTCGGGACCCCGCTTGGGTAGCTGAAGGAGCCGAATCGGAGGCAGATGATAGGGTGCCGTCTCTGCCTTTGTAGGATAGCCTTCGCAGGGAGGAGGGCCCGGCGAAACGGCCGCAGTTTCCACGCGGGAAGCCTGTTGTTTTGGGGAATCCTCGCTCTCAATGCGCGCTTTTACAGGGAGGTCCACATAGTCCTTGATCTGAATCGGCGTCTTTTCGAGCTGATCCACCAGCGGCGTTTCTACCGGTTCGCCCAAAAATTCCTCTGAGACCGAGGCTTCGGCTTCCGCCGGCAGGAGCCCTTCTTTCTCCTCCCCTTCCTCCAGAGCGGTCCGTGCGCCACGCGCTTTCTTGACCTCTTTTTCGCTTGCTCGCTTTTCAAAAAGGGTCGTTAGCCTCGAACGAAGTCCAATCATCAGATCCTTTAGTTGATGATCCGTCAGATGGAGGATAAAAAAGCCCAGGAACACCACAAAAGCCAAATAAATGCCGACTGAGCCGATGATTTTTCGAATCAAAAAACCAAAAAAGCCACCGACCAATCCTGGCCCTACTTTTTCAACACCCCACTCCCCTGCCATTTCCAAGGAGGTTTGAAAGCTCCCCCTGGGGTCCACCCGAAGCCAGGAGAGCAGGAGGAGGAAGAAGGCCAAAGCGAAAAGATAGGCCACGCTTTTGCCGAACTTGCTCTTCCATTGGTGGGCTATTTGCGTCACCGCAAAAAGCGCCATCATGGGAGGCAGGAGATAGGCCGTCCAGCCAAAACACTGAAAAAGAAACTGACCCAGGGTCTTGCCCAAAAAGCCGGTCTGGGATTGAAAATAAAGGGAAGCGCTCACGAAAATCACCAGCAGCGCCACGCCAAATAAAAGACCCTCTTGTTTTGTTTGATCTGTCCGTTTTCTGGGTCTGCTTTTTCGTCTCTGATTTGCCATGCAACCTCCTAACACTAGTTTTTATTATAGCATAAATAGGGAGGCTGTGAGGCGGTCTCCTCCCTTTGAAAGCATCTGAAACACAGAAGGAAGCATGGCCCATAAAAAAGGAGCCCCGGCCATTCCATGCGGCCTCCGGGACTCCTGCTAGCGCTATTTTTTCTTGAGAACACAAATTTTTATGCTTATAAAAGCGCCTTTCGGGAAAGGTTAATCCGGCCCTGATCATCGATCTCGATGACCTTCACCTTGATTTTATCTCCGATTTGAACCACATCCTCCACCTGCGCTACGCGGCGATTTTCCAGCTTGGAGATATGGACCATCCCCTCCTTGCCGAAGCCCAAATCGACAAAGGCGCCAAACTTTAAAATACGAACCACTGTCCCCTCGTAAATGTCGCCCACCTGGACATCGCGGACAATATTTTCAATGATCTCCTTGGTCCTGAGGCCCGACGGACCGTCCTCTGACATGATGGTGATCAGGCCGTCATCATCGGTATCAATAGAGGCACCCGTCTGATCAATGATGGCATTGATCGTTTTTCCGCCCTTGCCAATGACATCCCGAATCTTTTCCGGATCGATCTGCATAGTGATGATTCGAGGCGCATAGGGCGAGAGCTCCTTACGAGGCTCCGCAATCGCCTCCTCCAGAACGCCCAGAATCTGGTAGCGGGCTTTTTGGGCCTGGGCCAGAGCGGTTTCCATAATGGATTTATCAATCCCTTCAATCTTGATGTCCATCTGAAGGGCGGTAATGCCCTTGCGCGTACCTGCGACCTTAAAATCCATATCGCCCAGATGATCTTCTAAGCCCTGAATATCCGTCAGGATCGCCGTATGGTCTCCTTCCTTGATCAGACCCATGGCAATACCGGCAACCGGCGCTTTGATTGGTACGCCTGCGTCCATCAAGGAAAGGGTCGATCCGCAAATGGAAGCCTGGGAAGAGGACCCATTAGACGATAGCACTTCTGAGACGACCCGAATGGTATAGGGGAAGTCTGCTTCATCCGGCAATACTGGCAGGAGGGCTCTTTCAGCCAAATGGCCGTGGCCAATTTCCCGGCGACCGGGAGAGCGCATAGGCTTCACATCGCCCACGCAGAAGGGCGGAAAATTATATTGATGGAAATAATTTTTGACAATTTCCTCCTTGTGGAGGCCATCGATATATTCCACATCGCGGGGGCCGCCCAGGGTGACCACGGATAACACCTGCGTCTGTCCACGCTTAAAGAGTCCGGATCCGTGGACACGCGGCAAAAGACCAACCTCTGCCGATAGCGGCCGGATCTCATCCATGGCCCGTCCGTCGGAACGCACCTGATCCTCTGTAATCAGCCGACGGACCTCATCACGAATGATTTCCTCCATCACCTGCAAAATATCGGGCTTTTCATCGGCGAAGCTTTCCCAATCGGCGGATTCAAACTGCTCCAGGGTGGATTTTTTTATCGCGTCGATCTGATCATTTCGGGCAACCTTATCGGATGAACGAAGGGCTGCTAAAAGATCTTCTTTGCAGACCCGCTCAATCCGTGCTCGCAGCTGATCGTCTACCTGATGGATCGAAAAATCCATTTTTTCTTTGCCACATTCCTCCGCAATCCCGCGAATAAAGCGACAAATTTCTTTGATTTCTTCATGACCATAGAGGATAGCCCCTAACATAACCTCTTCAGAGAGTTCATTGGCCCCTGCTTCCACCATCATAATGGCTTCTTCTGTGCCTGCTACGGTCAAATTGAGCTCTGAGCGCAACATCTCCTCTTCGGAAGGGTTAATCACATAGGAGCCGTCGATATAGCCCACGATGACGGCCCCTGTCGGACCATGAAAGGGAATATCCGAAATGGAAAGGGCTACCGAAGAACCATTCATGGCACAAATTTCGGGGGGTTCCTCAGGGCTCACCGAGAGAACGGTCGCAATCACCTGAGTGTCATTCTTGAAGCCTTCCGGAAATAAAGGACGCAGGGGGCGGTCCATCTGGCGGGCGTTGAGGGTGGCTTCCTGAGATCCACGTCCCTCCCGCTTGTTATAGCCACCGGGAATGCGCCCGACTGCATAAAGCTTCTCCTGATAATCACAGGTTAAGGGAAAAAAGTCCTGGCCTTCCCGAACCTCTTTATTGGCCGTAGCCGTTACCAAAACGACGGTATCCTCCGCCTGAATCAGGCAGGCGCCATTGGCTTGCTCTGCCACCTTATCCAAGGTTACGGTAAAAGCATTATCCGTCACACTGGAATGATATTGAAATACTTTCGTCATCCTTCCTCCTAGTCTTTAGATGAGATGCACCCTTCGCCACAACGAGCTTTCCATTCTTTGTACATACTCATCTATTATACAACAAGTCCTTAAGACTTTGAAGCTGGATGCGTTTCCTCTGGCAACCGGAAACGAAGGGCGCCCTCCAGCACGCGAATTTGAGCCGTATGGCCCTTCTCCCCCTCCTCCCCGTCCAGGGTCCAAGCCAGCTTTTCCTTTGCGTGGATCTCCAACTTTTGGGCTTGAAAACGAAGAATATGAGGATTCTCAGTGCCGGATACCAGATCGTGAATCGCCGCAGCCAGGTCCAGGGCACCCAAAGAAGCTTCCAAGAGCATCACCTCGAACTGGCCGTCGTTATAATCGGCCTCATGAGAAAGCATCTGGAAGCCCGCGATTGAATTGGAGTTGGCAATGATGCCCAGCAAAAACGCCCCTTCCATCTCCTGCTTTTCCGTCTGGATCTTGAGATGATAGGGCTTCATCTGAGAAAGATCCTTGATGCCCTCCAGCATATAGGCCAGACGGCCCAGGGAGTTCTTTTGCTCCTGAGAAGTGCGATAGGAGACAGCCGTGAAGAGGCCAAAGGCCGCCACATAAAGAAAGGGGGTTTCATTGAAAAGGCCAGCATCCACAGGATAGGCTTCTCCCGCGCTTGCACAGGCGATCGTCTGCTCCTGGTCTAAATCGCCCAGGCCGATCCCCTGTGCGAAATCATTGGTAGATCCGGCAGGAAGATAGGCCAGGTCCGGTTGATTTTTCAGACCAACCAGACCACGGACCGCATGAGAAAGCGTGCCGTCCCCACCGAGGATCACAATCAGCGCCTGCTCCTCCCCCAGGGCTTGAATAAAAGCTTCCTCATCGCCCTCCTTTTGAGTGGCCAGGGCCTGGGTGAGATAACCCTGACGGGTCAGCTGATTGATCAAATCAGCCACATAGTCCCCGGCCCCGTTGGTGCCAGAAACGGGATTGAAAATCAAAAGTGCTTTTTTCATGATCTTTCCTTTCCATTTTGATCAAAAAGACAATAAAAAAAGAGTGCGAAGCGCACTCTTTTCGTCGTTTAGCCTCGAAGCTCCAGCTTCGCAATCAAGTCACGATAGCGGTCGATATCGCCTTCCTTTAAATGGTCTAACAGACCGCGGCGCCGACCAATCATCTGATACATCCCGCGGCGAGACGCATTGTCCATCCGGTGGGTACGCAGATGCTCGGTCAAATCCGAAATCCGTTTTGATAAAAGGGCGATCTGCACTTCTGGAGAACCGGTATCTTTTTCATCCTTGCCGTAGGTTCGAATAATGTCCTGCTTTTCTTCTTTTGTTAACATCTATACGCTCCTTGTTTTCTATCTCCCCAGAAAAAGAACCATTTCTTGTTTCCGAGCGAGAAGTACTTGTGCATTTTACCATAGGAAGGCCCCTATCGCAAGCCCTTTTGCCCTCAAAAAGGAGTAAGCTGCCCCTTTTCAAGCCTATCACCGTGCAGCCTTTGCTTCCTCCTGCGCCCAGGTTCGAAGGAGCCGCTCATCCTCTCCCATTTGCTTGAGCAAAGCCGCACTGGAGGGATAACGAACATCCGCTCGCTCGAACCGCAAAAAATCAATCCGAGCCTTTTGTCCATACAAGTCGCCTGAATAATCAAAAAGATGGGACTCGATCTTGATCTGGTCTCCTCTTTCAAAGGTAGGATTGGTCCCAATATTGGTCATGGCATAGTAAGTCTGCCCATCTTCCACCGTCACAGAAGTGAGATAAACTCCATCGGCCGGTAAAATATAGGGAAAGGAGAGCTTGAGATTGGCGGTAGGATAGCCCAAAAGCCGTCCCCGTCTGGCGCCCGAGACCACCTGTCCCTTCATAAAAAAGGGCGCGCCTAACATGGCCCGGGCCTCCTCCACCCGTCCCAAACGGACCGCCTCCCGAATGCGGGTCGAGGAAATCCGAATGCCATCCTGATCTGTCACATCCTCCACCAGGCTCAGGTCAAATCCATAGCGCCTGGATCCTTCCATAAGATCGGCTACCTTTCCCTTCGCCCCACAGCCATAAGTATAATCCGCCCCACACACGATATGGCGCACCTGTAAGTCCTTGAGTAAGACCCGGGTCAAAAAAACCTCGGGACTCATCTTTCGAAAGGCCTCGTTGAAGGTTTTCAAAAAAACAAGGTCCATCCCCAGCTGGTCCAGAGCCTGGAGCTTATCCTCCAAAGAGGACAAATAACGCTTATGGCCCTGAGCCTGATCCTCCGTGCTATGCTGTTTAAAAAGCAAAACCGATGCCGATAGGTGATGGACCCGCGCATACGCCTTGGCCTGGTGCATCAGTGCCTGATGGCCCCGGTGGAGTCCATCAAAATTGCCCAGGGCGATGGACTGGGGGCCCAAGGAGGCTGGGACCCGCTGATCATAGTCAATGATTTGCATGTGCTTCCTCCCTAGGCAGTCAATACCTTTTTCATCTGCACCGCGCCCGCCTGGTAATAGCCCAGACCGATAAACCCGTCCGGATCAAAGATGCGATGCAGGCCTTCTTCCCTTGCCAGGGCTTCCGGCCAGGTCGCCCTTCCGCCATGCCGAGCCACCTGGCCCGCTGCCTGATCCAGATCCACACGGGGCAGGTGGGGACAGGCCTCCCCCATGGGCACCAACAGCGCTTGAAGCGCTTCCTTCGTCATCACCCGCAGGCGAGAAATTGGCACGGCGTCCTCGGTCCGAAAGGGGCCCACAGCCGTGCGCTCCAGCGCCGTCATCGTGGCGTAGGAGCCCAGATGGCGGCCCAAATCCGCAACCAGCTGACGGATATAGGTGCCTTTGGAGCAATGGCAGAAAAAACGAATCCCCTGGTCCGTTACCTCTAGAAGATCAAAAGCATAAATTTCGACGTTTCGGCTCTTTCGCTCCACGGTTTTTCCGGCCCGAGCCAACTCATAAAGCCGCTTGCCCTGGTGCTTCACCGCAGAATACATCGGCGGCAGCTGAGCAATGGGACCGGTAAAATCGGCCATGGCTGAGCGGATCTGATCCGGAGAAAACGAGGTCCGCTCGGATCGGTAGCAGACCTGCCCCTCCAAATCTAAGCTGTCCGTTTCCTGGCCAAAGACCAGGGCGCCTTCATAGCATTTGCCCTGCTCACTGATATAATCAGCCAGCTTGGTGGCCTGGCCCAGACAGACCGGCAAAACCCCGGTCACGAGGGGATCCAGCGTGCCCGTATGGCCCACCCGTTTGATACCGCTCACTCCCCGCACGATTGCCACCACATCATGGGAGGTCATATTCTTTTCTTTATAAACGTTGAGAATCCCCTTCATGCCTGAGGCTCCTCAAAATCGGTCAATGGATAGCCCTCCAGGGCTTCCTTGACCACCTGATAGGCTTCCTTTGCAGGCATCGCAAGGCTGGCCCCTGCCGCTTTAATATGTCCGCCGCCCCCCCAGCTGCTGGCTAAGGCTTCCACATTAAAAAAGCGCTTGGAACGAAGAGACAGCTTGCTCAGCTTGGGGGCCTGCTCCTTGACGATCACAGCCAGCTCGACCCCTTGGAGATTTCGAAGCTGGTCCACCACTCCTTCTGCCTCTGGCATGGTCAGCTGAAAATGGGCGAGATCCTCCTGGCTGACCAGGCCGAGTGCGACCCTGCCCTCCTGCAAAAACGCCGCCTTTTCAACCATATGTCCCGTAAAGGCAACCAAATGAGGATCGACCGCCTGATATTCTTTTAAATAGATTTTTTTCACATCGGCCCCCGCTTCAATGAGATCCGCCGCCACACGCATGCACCGCGCCCGGGCCGTATCATATAAAAAGCGGTTGGAGTCCGTAATGATGCCTGCAAGCAGGGCTGTAGCGGCGTCCTTGCTGATGGGGATCTTCTGATCCCTTAGAAAGCTGGCCAGGATCTCGCAGGTGGAGGAGGCATCTCGAATCTGACAAACCCAGTCACAAACGCCTTCATTGGTCTGATGATGGTCGAAATTGATCCGGACCCGAGATCGGTCCAAAAGCCCGGCAGAGGGGCCCAATCGAGCCTTGTCTCCCAAATCCACCATAATGAATAAATCATATCCTTTTATAGGATCTGGTGGGGTTAAAAAGCGAAAGCCCGGCAAATAGGAAAAGTGGAGCGGGCGCTCCGCATGGATCATATCCACTTCTTTTCCCAGATCTTTTAAGGCCAGGCCCAATCCCAGGATGGCCCCCAGGCAGTCCCCATCCGGGTTGATATGACCGGAGATGGCGATATTCTGGGCCAGACGGATCTGCTCCCCCATTTCCCGAAAACAAAGTCTAGACATCTTGGGCCTCATCCGAAGGACCATCCTCCCCCATTGCTTCTTCGCTTGCCGCCCGGGCCTTCTGATGCGCCTGATCCTGGGCAATCACCTGGGCGATCAAGGCATCCATTTTCATGCCCCGCTCAATGGATTCATCCAGATGAAAACGCAGCTCCGGAATCTGCCTTAAATCGATTTGGTCGGCCAACATTTTTTTTAAATAGCCCCCCGCCTGATCCAGACCCTCCAGGGTTTGCTTTTTATCCCACTCCTTGCCCAAAACAGAGACATAGATATCACAATAAGAAAGATCGGATGAGATCGTCACATCCGTAAGAGACGTCATCTCCGAGATCCGGGGATCCCTCAGGTCAAATTTAATCGCGGTGGAGAGACATTTTTTTATTTCCTGAGAAACGCGCCCCATTCTCTTTTGGTTCATGTTCCTCTCCTTTCCTCGAAAGCTTCGCTACTGTAATTTTTGTGCGACCTCAATCTCATGGAAGCACTCAATCACATCGCCCACCTTCACATCGTTATAGTGCTCAATGCCCAAACCGCCTTCATAGCCCTGGGCCACTTCCTTAACATCATCTTTGAATCGGCGCAGAGAAGCAATGTCCCCTTCGAAGATCACCACATCATTGCGCAAGAGGCGAGCCTGGTAATTTCGGACCATCTTGCCTGAAGTGACATAGATGCCCGCCACCGTCCCCGCAGATGGGACTTTAAAGGTGTCGCGCACCTCACAGCGCCCGACCACCTCTTCCTTGAGCTCCGGCGCGAGCATGCCTTCAATGGCCGCCTTAATATCCTCAATCGCGTCATAAATCACCCGGTAAGTGCGGATATCAATATGCTCCCGCTCCGACTGGGCAATGGCCCCCTGGTTGGGACGCACATTGAAGCCGATAATAATGGCGTTCGAAGCGACCGCCAACATCACATCGGACTCACTGATCCCGCCGACGGCGCCGTGAATGATATTGACCTTTACCTCTTCATTCGAGAGCTTCTCTAAGGAGCCCGCTAAGGCATCGATGGTACCCTTGACATCGGTTTTCACGATGATGTTGAGCTCCTTGAGCCCCTCATCGCTAATCTGCATATGCAAATCATCTAAGGATACATGGGTGGTGGCATTGAGCCGTTCCAGCCGAGCCCGTTCCTCCGCCTTAGTGGCATAGGCGCGGGCCATTTTTTCATCGGCTACCGCATAAATCCGGTCACCTGCCTCCGGCAGATCCGAAAGCCCCATAATCTTCACTGGCTGAGAGGGGCCCGCTTTTTTGACCCGCTTGCCAAAGGAATCCTCCATCGCCCGGATATGGCCGGACACCATGCCAGAAACCACATAATCATCCGAATGCAGGGTGCCCTTTTGGACCAAAACAGAAGCCGTCGCGCCCTTGCCTTTTTCCAGCTGGGCTTCAATCACCGTCCCCACTGCGCGGCGATTGGGATTGGCCTTTAGCTCCTCCATCTCCGCCACCAGGACGACATTTTCCAATAGATCCTGGATCCCTTCACGGGTCTTGGCAGAAACCGGCACCATAATGGTCTCGCCGCCCCACTCCTCCGGAACCAGGTCATAGCTCATCAGCTCCTGCTTCACCCGGTCTGGATTGGCCTCCACCCGGTCCATTTTGTTAATCGCGACGATGATCGGTACCCCGGCCGCCTTCGCGTGGTGGATGGCCTCCACCGTCTGCGGCATGACGCCATCATCTGCCGCTACCACCAGAATAACCAGGTCGGTCGTCTTGGCACCCCGTGCCCGCATCTGCGTAAATGCTTCATGGCCTGGCGTATCTAGAAAAGTCAGCCTGTGGCCCTTGACATTGGCCACCGATGCACCGATATGCTGGGTAATGCCGCCCGCCTCGCCCCGGGTGACCGCTGTTTCCCGAATCGCATCAAGAATTGAGGTTTTCCCGTGGTCTACATGGCCCATCACCGTAATGACCGGCGGGCGGGCCTTTAAATTTTTGGGATCGTCCTCAAAATCAAGCGCATCGAAGATTTCGTCCCGGTCGCTTTCCTCCGGCTCGGTAATCAGGACATCGAATTTTTCTGCTACTTTTTCAGCTGTTTCAAAGGTGATCGATTCGTTGAGCCCCGCCATAATCCCCATTTTGATCAGTTCCGTGATGACCTGCATTGCATCCCGATGGATAGCCTTGGCAAAGTCGCCTACTGTGATTTCTGCAGGAATCTCGATGATCGAAAGCGAATCCTCCTCCAAAGGCTGAACCGGTTCACTCTTTTGGCCCTGCTTGGAGGCAGCCTTGTGATCCCGTTTTTTTCCACCCCTCGGGCCGCTTGGTTTGGCCTTCTTGGTCGAATCCGCCTTTTTTTCCGCCCGTTTACTTTCCGTTTTTGGGGACATAGACGAGCCATTCTGCTTTTTCTTCTTCGAATGCGTTTGCTCGGCCAGACGTCTGGAAAGACGGGCCTCCTCCTGTTCCTCTTCCGCTTCCTCCCGTTTTTCCTTCAAAGGACGTATATTTTTGTGGGGATGTTCTTTCTTACTCTTCTTTCGCCCTCTCTCCTCCCCCTGCGTGCGGAAGGTGGAACGCACCTTGCTGATCTCCTCTGCTTCAATCGTAGACATATGCGAGGGAAAAGTGAGATGAAGCTCCTTTTCCATCATATCTCGCAGCGCCTTACTGGAAACGCCCAGCTCTTTTGCTAATTCATATACGCGCATCGATGACCTCGTTTCTTTATTCTTCTACATAGCGACTTAACTCCTCGTATAGCCCCTCTGGCACTGGTCCTTTCAGCGCCGATTGGAGGCGGTTCGTCTCGATGGCTTTTTTAAGACAAACCGGATCCTTGCAAAGATAGCAGCCTCGCCCGGCCGACTTTCCCTGGGGGTCAATGAAAACCTGTCCCTTTGGATCCCGCACAATGCGGATCAGCTCCTTTTTCTCTTTCCGCAGCTGACAAGCAATGCATTTTCGAAGGACCTGCTTTTGCTTCATCAGAAAATCGGCTCCTTTTCCTCTTCGTCTGGCAAAAGCCCGTCAAACAGGCCCGGGCTAGCATCCTCCTCCCCAGCCTCGCTCCGATCCGAGGCTGAATCCAGGGCATCGAACGCATCCGGATCCTCCCGATACTGACTCATGCCTTTGATATCGATCTTCCAACCGGTTAAACGGGCGGCCAGGCGCACATTTTGTCCTTCCTTGCCAATCGCGAGGGAAAGCTGATCATCCGGAACCAAAACGACCGAGCTGCGCTCATCCTCTTGAATCAGCACTCTTTCCACCTTAGCTGGAGAGAGGGCATTGGCAATGTACACCTTGGGATCTTCATCAAAAATCGTGATATCCATTTTTTCGCCGTGGAGCTCTTCCACAATATAATTTACCCGGCTGCCCTTATAGCCCACACAGGCACCGATGGGATCGACCCCCTCCTGGAGGGATCGCACTGCGATCTTAGAACGAGAGCCTGGTTCGCGGGAAACGGACACGAGCTCCACCACGCCATCATGGATCTCCGGCACTTCCTGTTCAAAGAGGCGAAGAACCAAACTTGGATGGGCCCTTGAAAGGATGATCTGGGCCCCTTTGGTCGCCTTACGCACCTCCACCACATAAAACTTAAGCCGGTCGCCTGGCTGGATACGCTCCCCGGGAATCTGCTCCTTGGCCGGCACCACTGCCTCCGTCATCCCCAAATTGACATAGACATTGCCCCGATCCAGGCGAGAAACGCTCCCTGTGATCAGCTCCTTCACCTGGTCAATATAGGCTTCATACACCTGATCTCGCTCCGCATCATGAAGCTTCTGAATGACGATATTGCGGGCGGTACCCGCGGCCACTCGGCCGAAATTCTTGGGTTTCACCTCTACCCGGATCTCCTCGTCAATCGCCGCACCAGGCCGATGCGTCCTGGCCTCCTCCAGGCTGATCTCACTGTAGGGGTCCTCCACCTTTTCAACGACCTTGCGGACGGAATACACCCGGATCTCTCCACTTTGCTGGTCAATAACGACGTCTACATTGGTACGATCGTCAAAGTTCTTCTCATACGATTTTTCCAGGGCTTTTTCCAGGGCCTCCAGAATGACAGCTTTGGAAATGCCCTTGGATGCTTCTAAGGCCTCCAGGGCTTCCATCAAATTCTCATCCACTTTATTTTCCTCCTAGCAGTCCAAATAGACCTTCACACTGGCCACTTCCTTTCGGGGGAAAGCGACCTGATCCCCTGGTGAAAAAGAAGGGCTCTTTTTCTTATTTTTATTTGGCTCTTGGGCCGTAAGCGCTACCTGATAGGCTTGATCATCGAAATCTAGTAATATGCCCCGCCATTTCTTCTGTCCTTCATAGGCGCGATAGAAGGTAAAAACCAGCTCCACTCCCAGTGAAATGGAAAGATAGCGATCATTGATCAGGGGACGAGCAAGGTCCGGCGAGGAGACCTCCAGGTGGTAGGCCCCCTCGATGGGATCCAGCTCATCGAGCATGGGACTGAGTAAATTGCTTACCTGCTCGCAATCCTCCAAAAAAATACCCTCCGGCCGGTAGATATAAAAACGCAAAACCCAGCCGATCGATTCGTGGAGATATTCGATATCTAAGAGCTCATAGCCGGCCTGCTCAATCGGGCCCTGAAAGGTTTGATACAGTTTCTTAATGGTATCCTGTTGCACCCACTCCTCCTTAAAAAAACAAGAGCGGGCAGCCCGCTCTTGTTCCATCACACATCATCTGGTTTGATCTTATCATACCCCAGGCTTCCTTGCAAGGACTCTGCTCCATTTCCTGCCATTGATAACACTAAAAGCCACTGAGAAAGGACATCTGGTTGGACCTGGGATAGGCGTCCAGAAGCCCCCGCTCCTCCAGGCTCTCCATGCCCGCCCGGTTGATGCCCGTTCTTTTCTGAAAATCCTTCTTGGAGAGGAAGGGGCCCCTGGCCCGCTCCCTTTCAATCGACCGCCCGGTCGCTTCTGACACGGCATCCAGGGCCGCCAGCGGCGGGAGGACTCGATGCTTTCCTTCAATCCGAAAGGTCGCCCCCGCTGATTGGAGAAGATCAATCGGCGCAAAGGAGAGCCCCCTGGCAAACATCTCCTCGATCACCTCCACCAGGGTGATCTTATTTTTATCGGGCTCCTCCGCCCGCTTCAATGCCTCCAACCCTTCCTGGACCTCCGAAAGAGACTCGAAAAGGAAGGCGGAGGAAAAATCGGCCAGTCGCTGGGTCAGATAGGTGGCGTAAAAAGCGGCGGGTGAATGAACCTTAAACCAGGCGATGCGGAAGGACATCATCACATAGGCCGCTGCATGCGCCTTGGGAAACATGTACTTAATTTTTTGACAGGACTCAATAAACCATTCCGGCACCTGGTGATCGCGCATATGGGGCAGGAGGGCTTCCGGGATCCCTTTCCCCTTGCGGACCTTTTCCATGATCTGAAAGGCTTCTGATTTGTCCATGCCCATGCTGATCAGGTTGATCATGATATCGTCTCTGGTACAAATGGCCCGGGACAGGTCAATGGTGCCCTTTCGAATGAGCTCCTGGGCGTTGTTCAGCCATACATCCGTCCCATGAGAAAGACCGGCGATGCGGATGAGGTCGGCAAAGGTTCTGGGCTTGGTGTCCTTCAGCATCCCACGCACAAAGTCCGTGCCGAACTCAGGAATGCCCAAGGACCCATCCTGGTCGTTGGAATAAGGCGCTTGAATATCTAAGCTATCGGCGCTGGAGAAGAGGGCCATCGTCTTAGGATCATTGAAGGGAATGCTCAAGGGATCAATGCCCGTCATTTCCTGGAGCTGGCGGATGATGGTGGGCGTGGTATGGCCCAATTCATCCAGTTTTAAAAGCTGCTCCTCCAAAAACTTATAGGAAAAATGAGTGGTGATGACATCGCGGTTTGGATCATCGGCTGGGTACTGAATCGGGGTAAAATCCGTTACATCTTTATCCTGGGGGATGATGATGAGCCCCCCCGCATGTTGTCCCGTGGTCCTTCGGGTCCCCTCCATCTGGCGCTTGAGCAGCTGGACCCGGGAGGCCTTCAGCCGTCGGTCCTCCTCCGGTATATAAGCTGCTTCCTGGTATTTTTTGATCAGACCATAGGCCGTTTTCTCCTGAACCCCCGAGACGGTACCGGCTCGAAAGACCTTGCCTTTGCCAAAGAGCTTCTCCGTATATTTATGAATCGTCGGCATATAAACGCCGGCAAAGTTCAGATCAATATCCGGCTCCTTATCCCCATCAAAGCCTAAAAAAACCTCAAAAGGAATCTCCTGGCCGTCCCTTCGCATCATCGTACCGCATTCCGGACAGGTCTTTTCTGGCAAATCAAAACCTGATCCAACTGAGCCGTCGGTGATAAATTCAACGTGCTTGCAGTGGGGACAAACATAATGGGGCGGCAAGGGATTGACCTCCGTGATGCCCGCAGCCGTGGCGACAAAGGAGGAGCCCACTGAGCCCCGAGAGCCCACCATATAGCCATCCTCGTTGGATTTTTTGACTAGGCGTTCCGCAATCACGTAAAGCGGCGAATAGCCGTTGGAAATAATGGACGAAAGCTCCTTTTCCAGCCGTTTCTCCACTAAGGGTGGCAAAGGGGTCCCATAAAGCGCTCGCACGTTCTGATCGCAAAGGGCACGTAGCTGTTCATCGGAGCCCTCCACCTTCGGGGTGAAGGTCCCCTTTGGAATGGGCACAATGCTTTCCATGGCATCGGCCATTCGGTGGGGGTTGTCGATGACGATCTCTTCGGCCAAGGCCTGTGGCAGATAGGAAAATTCCTGAAGCATCTCGCTGGTCGTTTTCAGCTGGAGACGGCCGTTGGTGTCAAAGTCGAGATTGCGCTGGTAATTCACTAAAATATTGCGGGCCAGGCGCTCACCGGGGTCGAGATAGGTGGGCATGCCAACCGAACAGCAGCATTTGCCTGACTTTTTAGCCAAATCGATCAGCGTCCGAGTCATGGCGATAAAATGCGCCCGGTCCTCCGCCAATTCTTCATGAATGGCCCATTCCGCAAAGCAGGGTGGCTGCACCACGATGAAGTCTAAGTCCTCGATCAACTGCATCAGATAGGCTTCCGGGTATCGCCTGGAAACCGCTTCAAAAAGGGCCGAACCGATAAAGCCTCCGGCATAGAGCAAGCCCTCATGATGTTTTTTCAGGTCCGACGCCAAAATGCCCGGGCTGCGCCAGAAATAGGTCATATTCGAATCCGAAACCATCTCATAAAGGCCCTTGAGCGCATTTTGCTTGGCCACATAGATGAGGAGCTCCTCTTGCTCATGGCGGGCCAAGGGATAGGCAGAAGGAAGCTGGTTGATTTGATCGAAGGGCAAAGCACCGGCTTGAAATTCTGCTAATAAGACCAGGAAGGCTTCGGCCGTCGCCTTAGCATCATCAATCGCCCGATGGTGGTGAAAATCTGGCACATTGAGGTTTTTACAGATGGTATCGAGCTTGTGATTTTTAAAGTCCGGATGCAAGGCGCGGGAAAGGCCCAGGGTGTCGAGATAGACCGGTTCAAAGGGAAGACCCAGTCGGTAGGCATTTTCGCTGATAAAGCCCACATCAAAATCGGCGTTATGAGCGACGAGGATGGAGCCTTGGGCAAAGGCTAAAAATTTTGGCAGGACCTGATCAATCCCTGCCGCATCGGCCACCATGGCATCGGTGATTGAGGTAAGCTCGGTAATCCGAGCCGGAATGGGCTTGGGTGGGCGAATAAAGCTCGAAAACTCGCCGATCTTTTGTCCGTCCCGGATCCGTACAGCTCCAATCTCAATGATCGACTCCTGAAAATGAGAAAAGCCGGTCGTTTCAATATCGAACACGGTAAAATCTCGTGCCGTTTTCGGAGCCTCTTTTTGATAGGGATGGCTTAAGATCTTGTGTTGATCGGATAGGATCTTTGCATGGAGGCCATAGAGCACCTTGATGCCTGCCTTGGGGAGGGGAAATTGTACCAAGGGATAGGCCTGAAGATTGCCACGGTCGGTAATCCCCACCGCCTCCATCCCGTACGCCTTCAAACGCTCAGGCAATTTTTGCGCTTCAATAAGCCCCTCCATGTTGCTCATTTGGGTATGAAGGGCGAGCTCAATGCGTTTTCTGGGTGCCGGGTCCTCTTTGATCGGCGCCAGAGCAGGCCTCAGGCCCTGGGCCATAAAAACAAAGCTCTTCTGATAGCTGTCATATTGCACCTTGCCCCGGACCTGAACGTAGTGCCCTTCCGCAAGGTTGTCTAACAGCGATAGATCGCTGGCCTTCACAAACATCTTAACCGCCCCGGTCGCACCCGACCTGTCATAAAGAATGAAGGAAAGAATCACCGTCCGATTCTTCGTCGTCACCGTTTCCAAGTCCATCAGAAACCCTTCAATCATACAGGGACCGGTGCCTTGATCCAAATCGGAGAGGCTCAGCAAAGGGGGCTCTTTTTTAGGAAAACGGCCTATGGACCAGCTGCTCCCGATATCCGATCGCTTTTTCTGCGCCCTTGGGGAAACGACAAAAGGTGCTCCATAAAAGCCGTCGGCCACCTCCACATGAAAAAAGACCGGGCAGGAGAAGGCCTCCGTCAAATCCCGGGTCCATTTTTCTTCAAGCGACGCATCCACCGGCTGGTCGATATAAAGCGCCAATTGTTTGGCCTGATCCTGGTAGATGGCCCGCAGGAGGGTCGGATAAGAGACCCCGACCTCCTGGAGTGGCAGAGACAAACGCTGAAAGAGCGCATCAAGCTTCATGACTCCATCCGATCTATTTCCTCTAAAAGAGCCGACAGGATATCCTCTCCCCGCACCTGGCGGATGGGCTTGCCTTTTTTAAAAAGCACCCCGAAATCCTTGGAGCAGGCGACCCCAATATCCGCTTCCTTCGCTTCTCCGGGGCCATTGACCGGACAGCCCATGATGGCGACCGTGAGGTTCTTCTGGATCTTCGCAAAGGCCTGTTCAGCCTCCTTTACCAGGCCAATCAGGTCGATGCGGGTTCTGGCGCAGGTGGGACAGGAAATGAGGTTGATGCCACTTTTTTTAAGCCCCAGTGATTTTAAAATTTCCATCCCCGCGCGGACCTCCTCGACGGGATCGCCTGTCAAAGAAACCCGGATGGTCTCCCCAATCCCCTCTTCTAAAAGCACGCCGATCCCAACCGCTGATTTGATGGTCCCACTATAAGGCGGGCCGGCCTCCGTCACGCCCAAATGGAGCGGATAGGGCGAGCGATGGCGAAACAGGCGGTTGGACTCGATCATGGTCCGCACATCCGAGGACTTGATCGAGACGGCAATTTGATCATACCCCAGCCGCTCAATGGCCCGGACCTCCTCCAGCGCCGAATAGACCAGTGATTCGGCGTTGACGCCGCCAAAACGTGCCAGAACGTCTTTATGCAGAGAACCTGAATTGACCCCCACCCGAATCGGGATCCTGCGCGCCCGGCAGGCGGCTACAATCCGGGCCAGGTCCTCCGGGCGCGTCAGGTTACCCGGATTGATCCTAAGGGCATCCGTCCCATGCGCGACCGCTAAAAGTGCCAGCTCCGGATCAAACTGAATGTCCGACACAAAGGGGATATGAGTCCTTTGTTGAATTTCAGGAATCGCTTCCGCATCCGCCTGGGAATTGATGGCAGAACGGGAAAGATCACACCCTGCCGCCTCAAAGGCCAAAATTTGCTGGACGGTCGCATCTACATTCTTGGTATCGGTATTGGTCATCGACTGAATGCTCACCGGTGCGCCCCCGCCGATTTCAAGCGCCCCTACATGAAGCTTCTGAATCCTCTGCGCTTCGCACATCACCGTCCTCCTTTGCTTTCTATTAACGGAACAAGGCCCAAATATCCTTCACAGAAACTAAGGCGATCAGGGCCAGAAGGAAAAAGAAGCCTACCATAGTAATCTTAGCCTCGGTCTCCTTGGCCAGGGTTTTGCCGGTCAGCTTTTCAATCCCGATCAGAAAGAGCTTCGACCCGTCCAGGGCAGGAATGGGCAAGAGATTAAAAAAGGCCAGGTTGAGCGAGATATAGCCTGTTAAGAAAAGGAGTGGAGACAGGCCCTCCTGGGCCGCCGTCCCAATGGCCTGCACCACGCCAACGGGCCCTGACACGGCAGATAGGGAAAGTCTGCCCGTGAGTAACCGCCCAATGGTCACAAAAAAGAGGCCAAGGAGGCGGACCATTTCCTGAAAAGCGCCGATGAGCGCATAAGAAGCATCCCGGTCCCGATCGGCCAAAAAGCCCAACACATAGGTCCCCTGTTCGGATTTGATGGGGCGCACCGTGACATCCTGGCTGGCATTGTCCCTCAAAAAGGTAACTTTTAATGCTTCTCCGTCGCTTTTTTGAATCATCCTCTGTAGCTGTTCGAAGTCTTCAATATTTTTATCATCGATCGCCGTGATCGTATCCCCTTGCATGAGCCCTGCCTCCTTCAAGGCGGAGGGCTCAGAAAAGCCGGCGATCCGGGGTACCGGTTTACCCGCAAAGCCAAAGAAAAGGGCAAAACAAAGATAGCAAATCAAAAGATTCATCATGGGGCCCGCCAAAATGGTAAGAAAGCGACTGCCCGCTGAGGCTTGATCAAAGCTATCTGCTACAGAAGAGGCCTCCTCCTCCCCCTCCATGGCGCAATAGCCACCTAGGGGCAAGGCACGGATCGAATACAGGGTATCCTTCTTTTTCTTTTGGAAAAGAGCCGGCCCCATACCAATAGAGAATTCATTGACCCGAATTCCCTGACTTTTCGCGACTAAAAAATGACCCAATTCGTGAAAAAGGATCACCAACATAAAGACAATGAGTGCAGCAATTACTTGTGTCATATTCCATCTTTCTAATGCTTTTTTATAAGCCTCTGCTAAAAAAAGGGGGTGGGTGACTACTTTAAGAGATAGAGGACCAGCGCAATCCACAAATAGGGAATGGTGAAAATCAGGGAATCAAACCGGTCCACAAAGCCTCCGTGGGAACGCAGAATGTGGGAAAAATCCTTGATACCGGATCTTCTCTTTAGAGAAGAAGCAAATACATCCCCCCATTGGGCTACTACTGAACCAATAGCGGCGAGAAGCAGCATGGCAGGCAAGGAAATTGCGGAAAAAAATGGCTGGGCCAGTCCACATAGAACCAAAGCGCCGACCACCCCACCCGCGCAGCCTTCCAGAGTCTTATGGGGAGAGATCTCCGTAAAATGTGTTTTGCCAAAAAGGCTCCCAATGAGATAGGCGCAGGAGTCCGTTCCCCAGGCGATCAAAATGCCCAAAAAGAGATAGGTCTGCTTATCGCGTGGAAAAAGGTAGACAAAGCAAAACAAGAGGGTGATGTAGTTGACGGCAAATAGCACCTGCATCAGATGCTGGAGGGATTTGTGCGGCTGAAAGGTGGAGGCGGCAAAGAGCAGAAGAAGAGCGGCCGCCCATACCCCTAGAAAAAGATGAAGCGAAGAAAGGTAACCCGCTAGATTAGCAAATAAATTGAGGGCCAGGCCCCAATACCGATAGCGAGTAGCCTGATAGGGATAAAAAGCGTGGAAGACCTCCTCCAGGCAGATGGTTGTCACCCCCAATACGCCAACAAACAGCAGAAGCCGGGACCGGGAAAAGATCACCACCAAGCTCAGTAAGAGAATCAGTAGCCCCGTAGCACTTCTGGAAAGGAGATTTTTCATTGCACACCTCCAAAACGTCGTTCTCGGTGGGCGAAGGCTTGACAGAGTCGGACCAGCTCCTTTTCGTCGAAATCAGGCCAGTAGTAGTCGCTAAAAGCAAGCTCGGCGTAGGCGGCCTGCCAGAGCATAAAGTTGGACAAGCGCATTTCCCCACCCGTCCGGATGATCAAATCTAGCGGGGGGAGCGCTGCCGTATCCAAATGGGCCGAGAGCGCTGCTTCGTCCAGCCTCTCGATCGAACGGCCCTCCTGTCCGTAGGCATGAACCGCCCGAATGATCTCATCTCGTCCCCCATAGTTCAGCCCGATATTGATGATCAGGCCGGTATTGTTCCGACTTTGCTCGATGGCATAGGCCACCGCCTGGCGGGTCGGATATGGCAAACGGCGAGGATCGCCCATCATGGTAATCCTCGCCCCTTCCTCCATCAATTCGTCTAGATAACGACGCACAAAAAGGATCAGAAGCTTCATCAGCGCGGCCACTTCTTCAGGAGATCTTTTCCAGTTCTCAGTAGAAAAAGCATAAAGGGAAAGGGCCTTGATGCCCAAATGGTCGCAGGCGCGTGCGATCTTGACCACATTTTCGGCTCCGGCTCGATGGCCCTCGCTGCGAGGAAGCCCTCTTTGCTCCGCCCAGCGTCCATTGCCGTCGAGAATGATGCCCACATGCGCCGGCACGCGTCCCTTGAAGACCTCTTCCGTCATCCTGGCCCCTTCCTGCTAGACTTCCATCAATTCTTTCTCTTTTTTATCCCCCAGGCTGTCCACTTCTTTTACATAGCGGTCGGTCAATTCCTGGAGGTCATCCTCCGCACGATAACGGGCATCTTCTGCCATATCGCCTGCTTTTTCTTCTTTTTTGATCGCCTCCATCCCCTCTCTTCGAGCGTTGCGGATGGCGACCTTGGCTTCCTCGCCGCGTTTGCGCACCTCCTTGACCAAATCCTTCCGGCGTTCCTCCGTCAATGCCGGGAAGGGCAGGCGGAGAATGGTCCCATCATTGCCCGGCGTAATGCCCAAATCAGAGGCGATAATCGCCTGCTCAATGGGCTTGAGGTTATTTTTATCCCAAGGCGTAATGGTGATCAGGCGCGCTTCCGGCACATTGATCGTAGCAGCTTGCTTGATGGGGGTGGAGACCCCATAATAATTGAAAGTGATGTCCTCCAGAAGCTTGGGATTGGCACGACCCGCCCGAATCCGCTGCAGGTCATAATTGAAGGCGTCGACCGCTTTTTTCATCAAAGCTTCCATCGTTTTTTGATCGTACATGACGGTTTCCTTTCTTTATTTGCTTGCGTTTCTTATGCTATCCGGTAATCCGGGTGCCGATTTTTTCTCCTGCAACCACGCGCTCCATATTTTTGGGATCATCAATCCCAAAGATGATGATGGGCAGGTGGTTGTCCATGGCCAGGGAAGTCGCCGTTGAATCCATAATCTGAAGATTTCGGGTCAATACCTCGCGGTAGGTCAACTCCGGCAATTTCTGAGCGTCCTTGAAGCGGTTGGGATCCTTGTCGTAAACGGCATCCGTCCCTGTCTTGCCCACCAGGATACAGTCAGCTCCGATCTCCAGGGCGCGCAGGGCCGCTGTGGTATCGGTTGAGAAATAGGGCAAGCCGGTACCAGCCCCAAAGATCACAATCCGGCCCTTTTCAATATGGTGCTGGGCCCGGCGACGGATATAGGGCTCGGCCACCTCCTGCATCTGAATGGCGGTCTGGACCCGGGTATCCAGGCCCAGGGCCTCTAAAGAAGCCTGGAGACGGAGGGCATTGATCACCGTTCCCAGCATCCCCATGTGATCGGAGGAGGCCCGGTCAATGTTCGCCGAAGACCGCCCCCGCCAAAAATTCCCACCGCCCACGACGATGGCAATTTCCAACCCCTTGTCATGGATGGCCTGAATCGAACGGCAAATCCGGTCAATCGTCTCATCATCCAGGCCCGTTTTTTGAGGGCCGGCCATGGCCTCCCCGGATAGTTTTAAAATAATGCGCTGGTATGAAAACATAAACTGCCCCCTTTGCATGATCTGAGTAAATTCTATCATAAAAAAGAGGGGGCGTCCGCCCCCTCTACGATTCTCTTATTTGTCCGATCGCTTAGCCGTTGATCTGCTTGGCCACTTCTTCAGCGAAATTTTCCTGTCTCTTTTCGATCCCTTCTCCGACCTCGTAGCGCACGAAACGTCGGATTACGATGTTCTCCCCAATCTTCGCTACCAGGCCCTGACGAACCTGTTCGACGGTCTTGTCCGTATCCAGGATAAACTTTTGATCTAAGAGGCAAATTTCCTCATAGAACTTGTCCATCCGACCTTCCACTTTTTTCTCTGCAACGAAGCGACGCTTTTCTTCGGGAATATTCTGTCCCTCATTCATGGCCTGCTGAACCAAAACGTCTTTTTCATGAGCGACCACATCCTCGGGGACATCCTCCCGCTTGAGATAGCCAGGATTCATCGATGCAATATGGAGGCAAAGCTGGTGGCAGAATTGAATAAATTCCTCATTGCGGGCCGCAAAGTCGGTCTCCGTATTGACCTCCACCATCACACCAATCTTGCCGTTGTGGACGTAGGATTCGATCAAGCCCTCTGCGGCAATCCGGTCGCTCTTTTTCGCCGATTTGGCAATGCCTTTTTCGCGGAGAATGTCCGCCGCCTGATCCATATTGCCCTCTGCTTCTACCAGGGCCTTCTTGCAATCCATCATACCGGCCCCGGTGCGCTCACGAAGCTCTTTTACAAGTCCTGCTGTGATCTGCATGCTATCTTCCTTTCTCTCATTGAATCTGCTACCAAGGGATTATTCCGCGATCTCTTCGGTTTCCTCCGCTGCTTCGTCCGTCTCATCTTCGGCTCCGTCCTCAGGAGCGACCTCTTCGGGCGCTTCCTCCGAAGCTTCTGCTTCGACTTCTGAGGCCTCGTTTTCTTCTCCGGCCTGGTCATCCTCCATCTGTACGCCCTGCTTGCCCTCTAAAACGGCATCCGCCATGGTTTGGGTGATCAGCTTGACGGAACGAATCGCATCATCATTGCCCGGAATGGCATAGTCCACCTCGTCCGGATCCGCATTGGTATCGAGAATGGCGACGATCGGAATACCAAGCTTTTTGGCTTCGTTGACGGCGATGTGCTCTTTCTTGGGGTCGACTACGAACAGTAAATCGGGCACCCCGCCCATATCCTTGATCCCGCCCAGGAAGCGCTCCAGGCGCTCATGCTCGTGCTCAAGCTCGGCGACCTCCTTCTTCGGCAGAAGATCATAGGTCCCGTCCTCGGACATGGCCTTGATTTCATCCAGCCGGTCAATCGACTTGCTAATGGTCTGGAAATTGGTCAGCATGCCACCCAGCCAGCGCTGGGTTACATAATATTGGTTGCAACGCTTCGCCTGAATCTCAATCGAATCCTGGGCCTGCTTTTTGGTCCCAACAAACAGAATCTTGCCCCCATTGGCCGCGCAGTCGCGGACGGCCTCATAGGCGTCATCGATCAGGCGAATGGTTTTTTGCAGGTCAATGATATGGATCCCATTGCGCTCGGTGAAAATATAGGGCGCCATCTTAGGATTCCAGCGACGGGTTTGGTGGCCGAAATGGACACCGGCCTCTAACAGGCTCTTCATAGAAACAACAGACATAAAATTCCTCCTTGTGTTTTTCCTCCAAGATTCTCAAATCCGCTCCTCATCGCAAGCGACACACGGGTTAGGATATTCAAATCTTGTGTGACATACTCGATTATTTTACCGAATGGATGCAAAAAAAGCAAGCAAAAGCCCTTATTTCTCCCCCTCTGCGCCTTTTTTCTGCGTCCCCTCCCCCACTTTTTTCTCCGATGAGGCGCCCTTATGGTTTCCTTCATGATTGGGGCAATCCGGATTGGCGCAAAGAACCCGATCCTCCTTGCGATTTTTCCGATGCACCATCAAATCGCCACATAAGGGGCAGCGTTCACCTGTTGGGGGGTCCCAGATGGCATAGTCACAATCGGGATAGTTGGCGCAGGCGTAGAAAATTTTCCCTCTTTTTGAGACCTTCTCCACCATTTCTCCGCCGTCTTTAGGACAGGAAACGCCCAGCTTATGAATGATCGAGGCTGTGTAGGTGCAGTCCGGAAAATGAGAGCAGCCAATAAACCGACCATTGCGTCCCTGCTTATAAACCAGAGGATGTCCGCACTCCGGGCACAGCGTTCCAGTGGGCTCATCTTTAATTTTATAAGAGCGATCATCCTTTTGGGCTTTGACCAGGCTCTTTTCAAAAACCTCATAGAAATCCGCCAACAAGGTCCGCCAGGCCTGCTTCCCCTCCGCTACCTCGTCGAGTCGATCCTCCATGCGCGCCGTAAACTGAATATCAATGATGGAAGAGAAATGCGCTTCCATAAAATCATTAACCCGCTGGCCCAGCGCCGTAGGCACAAAGCGTTTATCCTCCATTTTGACATACAATCTCTTTTGGATGGAGGATATCACCTGGGCATAGGTCGAGGGCCGTCCAATCCCGTTTTTCTCCAGGGTTTGTACCAGCGATGCTTCTGAAAAACGAGCAGGTGCTTGCGTAAAATGCTGTTTTCTTTCTAATTTGACTGTCTTCACCAGGTCCCCTTCTGTTAGCTCGGGCAGGCGGAGGGATTTTTCATCCACCGGCCAAAGCTTTTGAAAACCATCAAAGACCGGCTGGGTCCCATTCACCCGAAAGAGATAGGGGCCATTGAGCAAATTGACGGAGGTGGATCGATAAGAGGATGCCTTCATCTGAGAAGCGAGGGCCTGACGCCAAATCAAGTCATACAGGCGAAACTGGTCGGACGTGAGCAATGGGCGTGCTTCCTCCGGACTTATGCTCACATCGGCCGGTCGGATGGCTTCATGGGCGTCCTGGCTGCGGCCTTTTTGGCCCCCATAAAGGGCTCCGCTACCAGCATACTCCGCCCCAAATCGGTCCCGAATATAGGCGCAGGCCGCCTGAGTGAATTCCTTGGAAAGGCGGGTCGAATCGGTTCGCATATAGGTGATCAGGCCTGCGCGCCCGCCCACGCCTTCATAGAGCTGCTGGGCTACCATCATGGTTTTCGCCGTTGAAAAGTTGAGCCTGCGCGCTGCTTCCTGCTGGAGGGTCGAGGTGGTAAAGGGGGCGTAGGCCCGCTTTCTTTTCAGTTTTTTTTCTACCGAATGAATTTGAAAGTCCCCGGTGATTTTCGCCTCGATGCCCGCCGCTTCCTCCTGGCTGGAGAGCTTGACCTTTTTAAGCTTCCTTCCATCCCACAGGCCCAGGAAATCACTCGTAAAATTCAAACGATCCTTGTTATGCAAGGCATGGAGGGTCCAGTACTCCTCCGGCACAAAGGCCTCAATCTCCCGCTCCCGGTCCACGATCAGCTTGACGGCCACGGATTGGACACGACCGGCAGATAGACCCGACTTGACCTTCTTCCACAAAATAGGGGAAATCTCATAACCCACGATCCGATCCATGATGCGTCGGGCCTGCTGGGCATCGACCAAATCCAGATCGATCGTCCGGGGATGGGCCATCCCTTCCTTGACCCCACTGGGCGTGATTTCCTGAAAGCTCACCCGGTTCAGCTCTTCAAGCTTCAGACCTAAAATATGGGCCAGGTGCCAGGAAATGGCTTCCCCCTCCCGGTCCGGATCCGTTGCCAGATAGGTTTTCTCCGCCTTGGCACAGGCTTTTTTCAATTGCTTGATGGTGGTGCCCCGTCCCCGGACATTGATATATTTCGGTTCAAATCCATGATCCAAATCCACTCCAAACTGGCTTTTCGGCAGGTCTCGCAGGTGTCCCTTGGACGCCAGCACCTCATAGTCCCTGCCTAATATTTTGGAGATCGTCTTGGTCTTGGTGGGCGATTCCACGATAACGAGTTTTTTTGCCATATTCTCTCCATTGATTTCATTGCGCCGCTCACTCGCATCTTTTTATGCTTTATTTCCTGATAAGGCAAATTGGCCGGAAGCATCGCGATAAATGATCCCCCGCAGCTCAAGCCTAGTCACATAGACCCAAAAATCCGGCAATTGATCATGCAGACGCTCGTAAAGCAGGACAGGCGGTAAGCTTTCCTTCGAGAGTGTATCATATATCAATTGCTCCGGTTCAGGCAAATCGCCCTCAGAAGTCCCCACTAGACCAAGCGCTGTCCCGGGACGGTCCAAAGCCAAATCCTCGTAGGAGGCGAGCAGGTCCAGGGGATCTGCCGCTAGGATGGCCCCATGACGGATGAGCCAATTGCATCCGGCGGACCTTGGTTGGCTGATATTGCCCGGCAGCGCATATAAATCCCGGCTCTGTTCGGCGGCGTGGTGGGCGGTGATCATGGTCCCTGATTTTTTTCTGGCCTCCACCACGAGCGTCGCACGCGATAGGCCCGCGATGATTCGGTTGCGCAAAATAAAATGATGCTTCTGTGCCACTTGACCGGGTGGATATTCAGTGAGTAAGGCGCCCCCGGTGCGGCAGATCTCAGAAGCGAGCTTTGCATGGGCCTGGGGATAGATTTGATCGGCCCCACAGGGCAAAACGGCCAGCGTCCGTCCACCTGCTTCTAAAGCCCCCCGGTGGGCGGCTCCGTCGACGCCAAGCGCCAGGCCGGAAACGACCACAAGCCCGGCCTGGGCAAGGAAGCGAGCAAATCGGTTGGCCTGGGTTAAGCCGTACGAAGAGGCTTTGCGCGTACCGACCAGACTCACTGAGGGGGCTCGTAGGGCCTGAATCTCACCCCGCCCATAGAGCAGGGCGGGCGGGTCCACAAGCTCCTTGAGCAAGGCGGGATAGTCCGGGTCAAAATAGGAGCAGACCCAGAGGCCGTACTCAGAAGAAGCGTGCTTCTTTAATAGTAAAGTAGGATCCTCCTTCGGAGGGGGCTCCTCTCTGAGATAGCGAAGCAGGTCGGCGGTCCTGGCCTCCTTTTTTCCTCCGATGACCTCCTGGTCGCCCTCCAGATAAGCGCGGAGGAGCCTGGAGAGCAGCCCCGGATGGACCCCCTGCAAAGAGAGCGCTAAAAATTTTTGTTTTACCCCTTCGATTTCTTTCACAAGCGCCCCTCCTCCTGCATGGAAAAGGCATTGGGGATCCAGTGGATTTTTTGATGCTTCAGGTCTACTTCTACAATATCAAAAAGAAAATAGGTCCAACGACGCAGTCCCTCATGGCGGGCGAGAAAGTCGCGCGCGGCCAGACGTAATCGCCTTCTCTTGGTTCGGTTGACATATTCCTCCGGCCTGCCAAAGTGAAAATCGGACCGGGCTTTGACCTCCACGAAACGCAGGGCGTCCCCCCGCATCACCACCAGGTCAAGCTCGCCAAAGCGGGCAAAGTAATTTTGAGCTAAAATTTGATAGCCTCTTGATTTATAAAATTGTAAGGCGGCCTTCTCCCCCCAGGCGCCACGCTCTTTCGACGTCATAGCTGGATTGAATTTCTGAAAGTCTGGCTGCTTCTTGCTCATAGGCTGCATGCTTTTTCACTCCCTCTAAGTGAATAAAAGACATGCGGTGAATGGGGAGCAAGCCCTCTTTTCGGATGGCCTCTAGATGCGCTTTGGTGCCATAGCCTTTATGCCGGGCAAAGCCGTATTGAGGAAAGCGGAGATCATAGGTCCGCATCATAAAATCCCGAAATACCTTGGCCACAATCGAAGCGCAGGAAATCGCATAGACTCGGTCATCGCCTTTGATGATGCTTTGCTGCGGATAAGGAATCTCCAGATGCTCCGCATCAATCAAGACGAGGTCCGGCTGAAGCACCTGGTCCTTTTGATCGTGCAGGGCGGCCAGAGCCTCCTGCATCGCCTCCAGAGTCGCCCTTCGAATATTGATCGCATCGATCACCCGTTCATGCCGCATGCCAATCCCGATGGCAAGCGCCGAAGAAAGAATTTGCCCACAAAGGCGTTCTCTTTTTCGCTCCGACAGCTTTTTCGAATCGCGTACTCCTTCGATTTTTCTCCCCTTCGGCATAATAATAGCACAGGCGAGCACCGGACCGGCCAGGGGGCCCCGTCCCACTTCATCGATTCCGCATACCAAATCGTGCGCCTGTATTTCTTTTTCCAAGGCCTCCTGATCCGCTCTACTCCAATGATCCCGCTTCATGAAGCTCCTCCACTCGCTCCAAGCTGATCCGCCCCAGCCTGCCCTTTTGAAAGTCATCCAAAAGACGAATGGCCACCCGGTCATAGGCGATCTCTCCCTGCTCCAGGGCCCCAATCTTCTGAGCGATGACATCCATCGCCCCCAGCGCATCCAGTCCCGGGGGGAGCTGGTAGCGCTCGATCAGCGCCGGTTCATAATGGACCAGAAGGAGCTGCAGAAGGGCATAGCCGACCTCCTGGAGGTTTAAAATTTCCTCCTTGATGGCCCCTGTCCAGGATAGATAGAGGCCCTGCCTGGGGGTCAATTTTTTCATCATGATCCCAGGCGTATCGAGGAGCAGGAGGTCAGAGGTCGTCTTGATCCACTGGTTGGCCCGAGTCACCCCAGGTCGGTCCCCCGTCTGCGCCGCTTTTCGACCTGCCAGGCGATTGATCAGCGTTGACTTCCCTGAGTTGGGAATGCCAAAGACCATCATCCGCAGGGTCCGGTCCCGAATGCCTTTTTTTTGCCGTCGCAGGAGCGTATCCTGGCAGAGCCTTTGTGCCTGATCATAGATCATCCGAGGGCTGGCACCGGCTCGGGCCTCCAGGGCCAAGGCCGCACCGCCGCTTTTCTGGTAATAGGCGACCCAATCACGCGTGACCGATGCATCGGCCAAATCCTTTTTATTTAAAATGAGCAAACGGGGCTTTCCCTGGGTGACCTCCTCCAGCAGCAGATTGCGGGAGGCTTCCGGAATCCGTCCATCCACGATCTCCAGACTCAGATCGACCTGCCCCATTTGGGCCTGGATCTGGTCTAGCGCCTTTTTCATATGGCCGGGAAACCAATTGATATTCATTGTCCCTCCTTTTCCCCACTGAAAGGAAAAACCGGTGCCTGGTTTCGGGCCAGCCACCGGTTTATTTTTAATAGTCCTTCTTCTCGCGCACCTTGGCTCGCTTCCCGACGCGCTCCCTCAGATAATAGAGCTTTGAACGACGGGCCTTACCCTTACGCGTCACGTCGATATCCTCTACGCGGGGCGAATGGATCAGGAAGGTCCGCTCTACGCCGACCCCATAAGAAAGACGACGGACGGTAAAGGTTTCATTCAATCCGCCACCCTGACGCTTGATAACGGTGCCCTCAAACATCTGGATTCTTTCGCGATTGCCTTCTTTTACGCGGTAGTGGACCCGGACGGAATCCCCGACGCGAAATTCCGGCAGGTTTTCCTTCAGCTGCTCTTTTTCGAGATTTTTAATATACTCCATACTTTCCTCCTCTGGATCGATTCAGGACAATAAATCCTGATCTTTTGAGTTGCTTTCTAAATAAATTTGGTACAAATCCGGTCGCTTTTTTTTGGTATTTTCCAGGGCCGATTGGGCTCGCCAGGCTCGAATTTTTTCGTGATCTCCGCTGAGTAGAAGCTCAGGCACGGGATAACCACGGAAGACCCGGGGCTTGGTATATTCGTCATACTGCAAGAGGCCGTCGACCAAAGAATCGGTGGGTGCGGACTCCTCATTGCCCAACACGCCGTCCACCCAACGAACCACGGCATCAATCAGGACCATAGCGGGCAGCTCCCCACCAGTGAGCACATAATCCCCAATGGAAAGCTCCTCATCCACATAGTGCTCCACTACTCGGGCGTCCACCCCCTCGTAATGGCCACAGAGCAGGACCAAATGATCCTCCTGGGCCAGGGCACGGGCCTTGTCCTGGTTGAGCAGGCTTCCCTGAGGAGAGAGGTAGATCACATGGCCCCGGTCCCCCCGTACGGATTCAATGGCTTCCACCACCGGCTCTGGCTTCATCAGCATGCCAGCGGCACCGCCAAAGACCCGATCATCGACGCTGTGATGACGATCATAGGTGAAATCCCGGATATTGGTCGACTGAATCTGAATCACATCGGCATCAACTGCC
Source organism: uncultured Tissierellia bacterium (assembly GCA_902489145.1). Classification (GTDB taxonomy): domain Bacteria; phylum Bacillota; class Clostridia; order Tissierellales; family Peptoniphilaceae; genus Kallipyga. The sequence continues at coordinate 32,350 of CABTYV010000003.1, forward strand.
CGCCCGATCACGCCGTAAGAGCGGATTTGATCGACAAATTCGGGAAAAAGGGTCAATACATCAATCTGCATCAAACATTCCTTCAATGGGGTTTATGACGAGATAGCCTTCCTCCAAATGAACCTCTGAAATGAAAGGGGCCAGCGCCGGCACCATCACCGTTCGTCCCTGGGCTTGGATCACCAGATTATCATTGGCGGCCTGATCAGATACATCGATGATGGTCCCAAGGATCCTCCCCTTGGGATCTCGAACCTCCAGGCCCTGGAGCTGAAACACATAATAAGCGCCAGGAGGCAAGGGGGCCAAGTCCTCTTCCCGGCAGTAGAGGTCCAGGGGAACCAAGGCTTCCGCCGCCTCCCTTGACTCGATGCCGGAAAGCTTGAGCAAGCAAGTCTCTCCCTGATCCTGACAGGTCAGCACCTCATAGGACTTCCCTGCGGTGGTCCATAAACAAAGGCCGGGATAGAAGCGGTCCTTCCTTTTTCCCTTTCCCTGCACCTTCACCTGGCCTCGCACGCCATGCGCCTTGACCAGACGGCCGACGAAGACGAGATCATTCATCGATGGCCCGAATCTCCAAGCTTACCTTTACATTTTCCTTGATGGCGCAGGCCTTCAAAATCTGACGGATGGAATTGGCAATTCGTCCCTGCTTGCCGATGACCTTGCCCATATCCTCTGGATGCACCCGTAAGGTGAGATCCAGATTGCCACCCTGGCTTTGTTCTTCGATCTGAATCGCTTCCTTATGGTCGGCCAGGCTTTCTGCCACCATCTGCAAGAGTTGATTCATGGCCATTACTCAGCCTCAGCTTCCGCTTCCTCTGCAGGGGCTTCCGTTTCTGCAGGTGCTTCTTCGCCCTCATTTTCTTCCTGTGCCTCAGACGCTTCCGCTACCGGCGCTTTCTGCTCGGGCAGGGGCTCTGCTTCGTAGTGCTTCTTAGGCTTCGCTTCGTTCGAGCAGCCTTCCTCCACCACGCCTTCTTTGTCATACACGCCATACAGCTTAAAGAGGCGATGAACGGTATCGGATGGTTTCGCTCCATTGCCCATCCATTCCTTTACCTTGTCCGCATTGATGCGGAACATGCGAGGCTCTGCAATCGGATTATAAAAGCCAATTTCCTCAATAAATTTGCCCTTGACCGCCCGACGCGCATCCGCAACGACAATCCGATAAAAAGGGCGTTTCTTGGTACCTAAGCGTTTCATTCTGATTTTTACTGCCATAAGTTCCTCCTACTTGAAAAATTTAGCAAAGGGATTCCTTTTGCCTTTTTGCAGCTTACTCATTTTCTTCATCATTTTCCTGGACTCCCGAAACTGCTTCAGAAGTCGATTCACCATAACCGGATCCTGGCCGGACCCTTTTGCGATGCGCGCTCTGCGAGCGCTATTTATAATATCGGGATGCTGTCGCTCCTCCTCCGTCATGGAGGTGAGAATGGCTTCGACATGCGTAATATGCTTGTCGTCGATGTTCAGTCCCGCGATCGCCTTTTGATTAAAGCCCGGAATCATCTTGAGCAGATCCTCCAGGGGGCCCATATTTTTCATCTGTTGAATTTGCTGGTAGAAATCATTGAGGTCAAACTTGGCGGATCGAAGCTTGGCCTCCATCTCCTCGGCTTTTTCTCGGTCAATGCTCTCCTCCGCCTTCTCTATGAGGCTGAGGACATCGCCCATACCCAGGATCCTGGACACAATCCGGTCCGGATGAAACTCGCTTAAATCCTCCAGCTTTTCGCCGGTCCCGACCAGCTTGATGGGTTTACCGGTCACTGCCTTCACGGACAGAGCCGCGCCTCCGCGCGCATCGCCGTCCATCTTGGAGAGAATGATGCCGGTCAGGTCCAATTCCGCATTGAACTTGTCTGCGACGTTGACGGCCTCCTGGCCGGTCATGGCATCGACCACCAGGAGCGTTTCCTGGACCGGAAGGGCTTTTTTCATCTCCTTGAGCTCATCCATCAGGGCCGCATCTATTTGCAGTCGACCGGCTGTATCCAAGATGGCGATGTCATGTCCTGTTTTTTTGGCTTCCTCCACCCCGGCTCGCGCGATCTCAACGGGTGAAGGATCGGTCCCCTGACTGAAGACATCGCAGCCCGCCTGGGCCCCCACCAGCTCCAGTTGCCGAATCGCGGCCGGACGGTAGACGTCGCAGGCAATCAAAAGGGGGCGGTGGCCATTTTTCATATAATATTTAGCGAGCTTTGCGGCGTGGGTCGTCTTTCCTGCCCCCTGAAGCCCACAGAGCAGAATCGTCGTAGGCGGTGTCGAATAGGTCAAGGCCTGCTGGTCATCGCTCATGAGGGCAATGAGCTCCTCCTGGACAATCTTGACCACCATCTGGCCCGGAGTCAGGGATTTCATGATATCTTCCCCCAGAGCCTTCTCCTTCACCCGAGCGACAAAATCCTTCACTACCTTATAATTGACATCCGCCTCGAGCAGAGCCAAACGAATCTCCCGCATGGCCTGGTCGACGTCCTTTTCCGAAAGGCGTCCCTTGCCGGTCAGCTTGGCAAAGGCGCCCTGCAAGCGGTCCGATAAATTTTCAAACATGGCCTTCCAAGCCCTCCTTTCCTTCGGTAAATAAGATGCCCTCCAGCCGGTCTAAATCCTGCCAGATCCCGCTCTCTTTAGCGGGGTCCAGCAGGACGAGCTCTGATGCCATATCCGAAAAGATCCTCCGGCAGGCCAGGAGTCTCATAACGAGATGCGTGGCATCCTCATAAGCGCGGAGCTTGGCCCGTCCTCGTTGGAGCTGGTCGGACACAGCCTGACGGGAGATCCCTTCGTCCTCAGCAATCTCCTGGAGGGAGAGGTCATTAAAATAATAGGCTTCCATTAATTGATATTGTTTTGGCGTCAGCAGGGCCCCGTAATGAGCCAGGAGCAGTCCGATTTCGATTGATTCTTCCATAAAAAAAGGACTCCTCCCTAGGCCCAGGGACCCACGAGCCACGCTATAACGAAGCATATCCTATCAAATTAAAAAATGGCTGTCAAGTCTTTTCCCTTGACAGCCATTTTGTTAGTTGCTTTATTTTTGAGCTTCGAAAATCGCAGCCACAAACTCTTCTGCCCGGAAGGGTCTTAAATCATCAATCCCCTCCCCTACGCCAATCCACTGAACCGGCACCTGACATTCATGCTGGAGGGGGTAGACCACCCCGCCCTTGGCGGTGCCGTCCAGCTTGGTGAGCACCAGGCCGGTAATCCGCGTAACCTCATTAAAGGCTTTGGCCTGTAGGATGGCGTTTTGCCCCGTGGTTGCGTCCAAAACCAGGAGGGCATCCAGGCTTGCCTCCCCATACTCCCGGTCGATGATCCGGTGTATTTTTTCCAGCTCCATCATCAGATTCTTTTTATTATGGAGGCGACCCGCCGTATCGATGATCAAAACATCGCTCTGGCGCTGCTTGGCCTCCGCAATCCCATCATAGACCACAGAAGCGGGATCTGCGCCTTCCTCTTTATAGACAATCGGCACCTGGGCCTTTTCCGACCAAAGGCGGAGCTGATCAATCGCCGCTGCTCGGAAGGTATCCCCTGCACAAAGCAGGACGGACTTGCCCTCCTGCCGGAGATAGTTGGCAATTTTTCCGATCGTCGTGGTCTTGCCCACTCCATTGACCCCAATCACCAATAAGACGCTCGGCCCCTTCCGACCGACAAGCGCAGTCTCCTTGGACTCACTTAACAGCTGGTCGGCCATAATCTCCCGCAGGACTTCCAGCACCTGCCCCCGGTCCCGGATACGCTCCTTGCCCACCCGGTCGCGCAGCTGGTCAATGATTTCCATGGAGGAATCGAAACCGATATCCGCCATCACCAGGGTTTCCTCCAGCTCCTCAAACATGGCTTCATCGATATCCGCCCGACCATAAACAATGTCATCCAGGACGCCCGAGAAATCATCTCTTGTTTTGGCCAATCCCTGCTTTAATTTATCAAAGAATCCCATTTGCTACTCCTCTCTCCATTTCACCCTCCAGCTGGTCCAGGTGGAGGGCCACCATTCTGGTTACCCCCTTTTCCATGGTCACCCCATAGAGCATGTCCGCCGGTTCCATGGTGGTCTTTCGATGCGTGATCACGATAAACTGAGTCTGCTGGGTCAGCGTTTTTAGAAAACGAACATAGCGCGTGATATTGGCCTCATCTAAAGAAGCGTCAATCTCGTCTAAAAAGCAAAAGGGGGCCGGATGGATGGAAAATATGGCAAACATAAGCGCCAGAGCCGTCATAGACCGCTCGCCCCCTGACAGTAAGGCAAGAGAGGTCAGTTTTTTTCCTGGCGGTTTGGCCTGAATCTCGATACCCGCAGAAAGCAGGTCATCGCAGTCCAAGCGAAGGCTCGCCTCGCCGCCATCAAAAAGAATTTTGAAAATCCGGTTATACTCCGTTTTAATCTGCTGAAAGGTACGGTCAAACTGATCTTCCATCGTTTCATCGAGATGCGCAATCATGGCATGAATATCTTCCTTGGACTTGCGCAAATCCCCCATCTGTTCCTGGAGAAAATGAACCTCCTCGGCCAATTGTTCATAGGCATCGATCGATTCGTAGTTGAAAAATCCAATCTGAGAAAGGGCTTTTCGGATTTCATTGACCTTTTCGCGGGAGCTTTCCACCACGACCAGATGGCGCAAGCGCTCTTCAACGGCTTCCAGCGAAAGATCGTAGGAGGAGCGATACTGTTCCCGTAAATCCGCCTGTCGGTTCTTTACCTGCTCCAGCTGGGTCTGAGTCCGATAAAGCTCCTTTTCCCCTTCATTCGTATCTGCCAGCGCCGCTTCCTTTTGCTTGAGCTCTCTGGCAATGGCGCCCTCCAGCTTCGTTCTTTCTTCCTTCAATCGCTGTCGGCTGTTATGGAGGACCTCCTGGCGCTTCTTTTTTTCATCCAGGCTTCGGACCCCCTGGTCAATGAAGTCCTGATTTTCCTTCAAATTTTGTCCCAGCTGGGTCCATTCGCTCTGATCCGCTTCCTGATCCTTTTTGGCTTGGTCCAGGCGTTCCTGCAGGTCTGCCAGCTGGTTTTCGCTCACGACCTGCTCCCGTTTGGCATACGCCAGTCGGTCGGCCACCAGGGCCTGGTTTTTTTCACATTCCTGTTGGATTTTCTGTTCCTGCGCCCAGGCCTCACGACAATGATTGAGCGCATCCACCGCCTCGGTTTGTTCCGCGAGAAGACGCTTCCGTTCTTTTTCATAGTCTTCTTTTGAAAAACTCCCTTTTTGATCCAGGAATGCCTGGACCTGGGTCAATTTCTCCTCCAGGAGGCGCATTTGTGCTTTTTGCTCTCCCTGCTGGACCTGGTGCTTTTGCAGCGCAACTCTATTTTGGCTAAGGCGGCCCTCCAGCTCCTCCAGGGCCTCCTCCGCCTCTTTGCGGTCCTGCTCTTTTTTTAAAAGCAGACTGGCGATTTGACTCTGCTCCTGCTTGGAAGCTTGGATCGCCTCGTCCAGCTCCTTGACCTGCAGGTCCCGGTTTAAAAGGGACGCCGCATTGGGCCGGTTGATCCTCCCACCGATCATGGCCCCCCAGGCATGGAGGATTTCTCCCTCCAGCGTGACAATCCGAACGCCCGCTCGCCGCTTTCTAGAAAGATGAATGGCGCTATCGAGTTTCTCCGCAATCACGGTTTGGCCCAAAAAATGCTCCACTACCGGGGCCAGCTGGTCTTCATAGATCAGGGTATCCACCCCGTTTGCAATCACTTCCGGATCCTTCAGCTGAACCGGCTCCGAAGAGCGAATTTGATCGAGGGGCAAAAAAGTGATCCGGCCCAGATCCCTCTTTTTTAGGAGTTCAATGAGAAAGCGCGCATCCTCCTGACTTTTGACTACAATATTTTGCAGGGCACCCCCAAGGGCAACGTCAATGGCCCGCTCAAAGCCGGGCTTCACCGTGATCAAGTCTGCCAGAGGCCCAAGAAAGTGAGCCTTTATGGCCGGATCCTTTTCTCCCAGCTTAAGGAGTGCTTGGACTGAGCGCTGATAGCCCTCAAAATGATCCATCAAAGACTGGACCACCTGTCTTCGGGAAGAGAGCCCCACCTGTTTTTCGCGCAGTGCCAAGCGCTGATCGCGTAGCTTTCGAGCTGCTTCCTCTAATTCCTTGATTCTTTTTTGCTGGTTCTCCTTCTCCGCCTGATCCCGCTCCAGGGTCCTTTGAAGCTCCTTCAGCGCTTTTTCACCGACCTGGCTTTCCTCTCTGAGCATGTCTTGCTCGGCAAGGAGTGCCTTCCACTCCTCCTGCTTTTTTTCTTGTGCCGATCGCAGGGACCGATCCGTTGCTTCCGCCCGGTTCCGATCAAAATCTAAAAAAGAAAGGCGTTCCTTGATCCGATCCGCCGCCTCTTCCGCTGTCTGTAGCTCACGTCTAGTCTGCGACAGGGGTTCCTTTTTTCGAAGCGATTCCAGCTGAGCCTCCAGCTCCTTCACCCGCTCCTGCACTTGCTTTTCCGTTTGAGTGGCCTGCTGGAGGGTTTGCTCTAAATCCGTCAAGCGCTCGGCTCGTTGAGCCTGATCCTTTTCAATCCGAACCCGGTCCTGTTCAAAAAAACGAATCTGCTCCCGACGAATGGAGAGCTCCTGCACCAGTGCATTGACCTCCTGTTCCAACTGGCGGTCTTCTTTTTCTATTGCACCCGCCTGGGCTTGACCGCTTTGGATCGAGGTCTGATAGGGCGCAAGCGCCTCCTCGGCCCGCAAAAGACGCCCCTTCGCTTCCTGCAGAAAGTCCTCCAGCCGCTCCTGGTCCGCCTCCAGTTTTTTTTGTTCTGCCTTCGCGCGGTCCAAGCCGACTTTTAAAAGAGATAGCTCATGCTGGTCTAGCGCCTTGGTGAGCTCCATCCCCCGTCTGGCATTGTCCGCCTGTTTTTTCAGCAGTCGGCATTCCTGACTTTTCCCTTTCAGATCGAGCTGTACGCTCTCGAGATCTCTTTCTGTTTTTTCCAGTCGACTCAGCGCCTCCTGCTTTTTAAATTTAAAACCTGCAATACCGGCTGCCTCGTCAAAAATAGCGCGCCGATCCTCCGACTGGCTGGAAAGCAGCTCCTCGATCCGACCCTGGCCGATTAAGGAATAGCCCTCTTTTCCAATCCCCGTATCAAAGAAAAGGCTTCGAACATCCTTGCGGCGGACCGGGTTTTTATTGATCAGATAGTGGCTTTCTCCAGAGCGATAAATCTTTCTTGAAACCGATACCTCCTCATAGGGCAGGTCAATGCCGCCGTCCCGGTTGTCAAAGGTGAGGGTGACTTGGGCCATGTTCATCGCTTTTTTCTGGGCCGTACCGGCAAAAATGACATCCTCCATTTTTTCGCCTCGAACCGATTTGGGCGATAGCTCGCCCAAAACCCACCGAACGGCATCCGATATGTTGGATTTCCCGGATCCATTGGGTCCCACAATGGCAACAAAATCTTCCTCAAAGACCAGACGCGTTTTTTCAGCAAAAGATTTGAATCCATAGAGATCCAGATATTTCAGTCTGGGCATCTTTTTACTTACTCCTTCCGTCCTTCAGGGCCTCTTGTGCGGCAGCCTGTTCCGCCAGCTTTTTCGATCGCCCCTGTCCTCGAGCCACTTCCTTGCCCTCTACGAGCAGCGCCATGGTAAAGCTGGGCTCATGGGCCGGCCCGGCGCTTTCCACCAGCTCATAGCGAAAGCTTTTGCCCGCCTGGTGGGCCCATTCCTGAAAGGCTGATTTATAGTCCTGGTAGAGGGCGTGGGAGGCCTCCTCCTGGGCCAGCAAATCCGGCAGGTAGCGGGCCCATTGCTGGTATAAAAAATCATATCCCCCATCACAATAAAGCGCCCCACAGACCGCTTCGAAAGCATCTGAAAGGATCGAATCCTTCGCCCGTCCGCCCTGCGCTTCCTCCCCCCGACCGAGCAAGAGCAGATCCGGCAGGCCCCACTGACGAGCCAAAAAAGCGAAGGAGGACTCACAAACCAGCTGGATCCGCTGTTTCGTCAGGATCCCTTCATCAAAATCCTGTTTTTTGTGAAAAAGCAGGTCGGAAACGATCAATTCCAGGACCGCATCCCCTAAAAATTCCAAACGCTCGTTGGAGGTGAGGGACGCTTGCTTTGCTTCGTTCACAAAGGAGGTGTGGATCAGCGCCTGATGAAGCAAGGTCGGATCCTTGAAATGATAGCCCAGGCGGTCCTGAAAAAGGGCTTCCTTCTTATCGACCGGCATCGCTTGATCCCCCCTCCTGCCCTGAATCGGAAAGTGCGCGCCAGATCGCTTCCTCCAGATGAACCGACCCGTAATTCAGGGCCTCGCGAATGGCCAGGGCGAAGGTCCTGGGCTGACTATTCCCATGGGCTTTATAGACCGCTTTTCGGCAGCCCAGTAAAGGAGCGCCACCATGGGCCCGATAGTCCATCTTTTTGAGCCGCTGTTTTAAGCTTTTTTGCAAGAGGAGGCCACCCAATTTCGTCCAAGGATTGGTATGGATGGTCTCTTTTACCTGGCCAAGTAGGGTGGCGGCACAGCCCTCATAGGATTTGATCAGGATATTGCCCGAAAACCCGTCACAAACGACCACATCGCAGCTTCCCTCCAGTAAATCACGGGCTTCGAGATTGCCCGCAAAGGTAAGCTCGCTTTGTTCCAGCAGGAGACGGGTCTTCTGCACCCGCTCATCCCCCTTTTCGGCTTCACTGCCGACCGAAAGGAGCCTTACAATGGGGTCTGCCACCCCCAGGCCCAGACGAGCGTAGTTAGCGCCCATCAGGGCAAACTGAAAGAGCATCTCCGGCGTCGTATCCATATTGGCACCCGCATCAACGACAAGGCTGCTGCGTCCAGTTAGAGTCGGTATGAGGGCGGCCAGGCAGCAGCGCCTGACTCCTTTGATGCGGCGAGTCAGAAAGGTTGCCCCAGCCAAAAGCGCCCCGGTGGATCCGGCCGAGATCAGGGCCGTGGCGTCCGCCTCATTGAGCCTGTGGAAGGCTTGTACCATAGAGGCCTCTTTTTTTCTTCGAATGGCCAGGGCCGGCGCTTCTTCATTGCTGATCAGGACGGGCGTGTCCACCCATTCAATTTTTGCCTCATAGGCTTGAAGCACGCCAATCATCCGGGCCCTGGGTCCGACCACCACGGCCTCAAAATCATCTGCCTCCTGCCAGGCAAGCGCCAGACCCTCAGCTACCATTTCCGGACCCAGATCCGCCCCCAATGCGTCAATCACAATCTTGTTCATCGCTTGCCCTCCTCTCCTGCTTCCTTTCTTCCAGCCCAAAAGAAAAGAGTGTAGCGCCCCATCATGGAACTACTACACTCTACTCGGTCAAACTAATCGTTAACTTGAATGACTTCTTTGCCATCATAGTAACCACATTCGGAACATACATGGTGGGGTAATTTGGGCTCGCCACAGTTGGGGCAAGTCTGCGTCGCATAAGTCTTCAAGCGATAAGAGGAAGCTCTTCTTTTATCTCTTCTGGTTTTAGATGTTCTCCGCTTTGGAACCGCCATTTCAAACACCTCCTTGTACAATCTAGTTTAAGAATAACATGAAAATTATATCGGGCGAATTCCCGTCTGTCAAGGCTTCTCCGATGATTATTTGATACAATAACCAGGAAAGGAGCGCTTATGCATGCCATCGGAATTATCTGTGAGCTAAACCCATTTCATGAAGGACACGCCTGCCTCATTGCCCAGCTTCGAAGGGCCCATCCGGAGCCCATCGCCCTGGTTGCCTGTATGTCCGGTCCCTTCGTTCAGCGCGGAACGCCGGCGATCCTGGACAAATGGACCCGGGCCGGTATTGCCATTGCCCAAGGCTTTGACCTGGTTGTGGAGCTGCCCCAGGCCTATGTGCTGCAGGCGGCAGATTATTTCGCCTGGGGCGGCGTCCGGGTGCTTTCGCTCCTCCCCGATGTCCGAAGCTTAGCCTTTGGAGTGGAAGAGGTCCTGGCCTCGACCGATTTTCAGGCCCTCCTGCGCAAAAAAAAGGAGGGTTCGACCCAAATGCAAATTCGTCAATCGATAGCCGCTGGCAGCGCCTACCGTCAGGCCTTGTCTCAGGCCTTGGACCTTCCTTTAGCGCCCAATGCCATCCTTGCCCTGGCCTATGCCCAGGCGGTGGAGGACCAGGGTCTTTCCTGGACACTCGAGGCCTATCCCAGAGCAGGGGCTGCGGATGAGGACCCCGACACCAAAAAGGCCTGCCCCTCAGCCAGCGCCCTGCGCCGACTGCTTTGTCAGGATCCGGCGGCAAAAAATCGCCTCCCCTCGGCGCATAGGATCCAGCAAGGGCATTTTACCGAATCCCTTCAACCCCTACTGGCCTATTATCGCCTCTGCGAAATCCTGGCACCGGTCGATTTTTCCGCATCGCCGGCTTTTGAAAGCGGCATGGATTTTCGTCTTCAAAAAGCGCTCCGAACTGCCTCCTCCATCGATGAAGCCTTTCAAAGTGCGGCCAATAAGCGCCAGTCTCAAGCCCGCTACCGCCGCCTCTTTCTCAGCAGCCTTTTAGGGCTCAGCCGGGCCATGACCCAGGAGCCCGTCGCCTACCTCCGTCCTCTGGCCTTCACCCCCCTGGGCCAACAATTGCTCTCCAGGGCTTCCTGCCCGGTCGTACAAAAACCCACCCGCCGCCTGCTCGTCCCAGCACAGGAAGCCTACTTTCAATTGGACGCACGGGCCCAGGCCCTCCAGGAAGCCCTTTGTGGACTCGAAAAAGGCTTAGACTATCGCCAGTCCTACTTGCATAGAGAGGACCACTGATCAGTAAGCTCCTTGGCTAGACAGTAATCTGACGGAATCTCGACCTCCCGGCCCCGGATGGTGTGGGTCGGTTCTGTGCCCTTGCCCAAAATTAAAATCAGACTCTTACGCCCCTGCTCTTCCCAAGCCTTCCGAGCGATTTGGAAGGCAGTGCGAACGGCCTCCTCCCGGTCCACGATAATCCGGTAGGCCCCCCCCGCTTGCTTTACATAGTGGGCGATCTCCTCACAAATTTTCTGTGGATCCTCGTCCTTGGGATCCTCCAGGGTCAGGATGGAAAGGTCCATCCTTTGACCAGCCACCTCGCCCAGGTCTTTTCGGCGATTTTGTGCCTTAACGCCTGGCGCACCAAAAATCGCAATGGTTTGATATTCGGGGAAAAGCTGATCGACCTCATCGAAAAGCATCTCGAAGGAAAGTCGGTTATGTGCATAGTCGACCATGGCCACGACGCCGCCATCCAGGCATTCGAAACACTCGCTTCGCCCCTCAATCCGCACATGCGCCAGAGGGTCCACCATTTGGGAGAGCGATCGACCGCTTTCCCCGGCCATGGCGATGGCGAGCAAAGCATTTTCTGCGTTATATGCGCCGAGATTGGAGATCTGGAATAAAACCTCCTCATCGGCGTGCTGAACCAAAAGCTCAAAACCCGTCCGACGGTCGGCCCCCAGCCGTCCCCGGTAGTCTGCGGGCTCCTTCATCGAAAAGCTCGTACGCCTTTCACAGGCCTGGGCAGCCTGGAAGAGGCGGTCCTGATAGTCCGCATCTAAATTGAGATACGCATGGCGGGCATGCGCAAAGATCTTGAGCTTGGAGGAAAAGTAATCTTCGAAATCTCGATGTTCAATCGACGAAATATGATCCTCTGAAATATTTAGAAATCCCGCATGATCCAGCTCCAAGCCGCTGATCCGCCCATATTTCAGGGCCTGAGAAGATACCTCCATCACGACCTCCCGACATCCGTTCCTCCGGCAGGAGGCAAGCGTCGAAAATAGCTCAATCGGTTCGGGGGTGGTCAGGCTTGACGGCCGATCCGATCGCCCGTCAAAGATATTGGTCGAAGAAAAAAGACCCACTGGCTGCTGACTGGTCCCCGTTAAAATGGCATGTAGATAGTGGGCACTGGTGGTCTTCCCCTTGGTACCCGTGATTGCAAAAAGGCTCAGGTCCCTTTCAGGATGGTCATAGTAAAAAGCCGCTAGGGCGGCCATCACCGAACGGATATCTGAGACCTGAAGACAGGGAATCGCCCTTTGATAATCGATCTCTGAAACATAGGCAATGGCGCCCTGCGCGATGGCCTGGTCCAAATAAGCAGGTGAAAAGTGGGCGCCCTTACAGATAAAGAGACTTTGGGGAGCCACCTCTCTGGAATCATAGGAAAGGCCATCGATCGACTGGCCCCCCTCTACTCCCGAGGGCATCTCCAGGTGAAGCAGGTCATAATAGGCACGAAGCGGATGAGACATAAGACTCCTTTCGGCAAAAAATGCTTAAAAAAAGGGATAGGGCGAGCCTATCCCTTTTTATTGAAATGGAAGAATTAGTGAAGCTCCTGACGGTTCTGATCCAGCTCATGAATCACCGCGTTGAGATTTTGCTGGGTATTGGCCAGAATCTCATCTACATAGGAGAAGGTAGAGGAGCGAATCTGACGAGCCTGCTCTTCGGCCTTCTGAACGATCCGCTCACCGGCCTCGTTGGCCGCCACCGTAACGCGGTCCTGGGCAACCAGCTCCTGGAAGCGCTCCTTGGCCTGCGCGTCAATTTCTTCTACATTCTGCCTGGACTTGGCTTCAATCGCTGCCGCCTGATCATTGGCCTCCTGTAAAATCCGGTCCTTTTCATCATTGACCCACTTGGCCTGGCGAATCTCCTCCGGCAAGCTTTCGCGGATCTCCTTGATGATATCAAAGACCTCATCGGGATCGACAGAAACCTTCTTGGAGAATGGAATGCTGGTCGCATCCGCTAACACATCCTCCAGCTCCTCGATCAATTGTAAAATGTCCATACTGTCCCCCTCATGATTTTGCTTGCTATTTTTCCAGCTGGACGCCCGCATCTGCCCTTTCCCGAAACTTGGCATAGAGGCGGCGGGCTACCTGCTCCGGTACCAATCCATAGACATCTCCACCGTAGGAAGCGACTTCTCTGGCGTACGAGGAGGAGACGAAGGAAAATTTGACCTCTGTGGGCAGAAAAATCGTCTCCAGCTTGGGATTTAAGGAATGATTTAAGGCCGCCAGCTGCCTCTCATATTCATAGTCGGAGGGAGAACGAAGCCCCCGAACGACTGCATCCGCCTGCTTGAGTCCGTAATAATCCGCTAAGAGACCGGAGAACAACTCCACACTTACGTTGTCCTTATCATATAACAGTTCCTCCAGCATTTCAATTCTTTCAGTGCCGGTGAAGAGGTGGTCCTTCTGTTGGTTTTCTAATACGGCTACCACCACTTCGTCAAAAAGATGGCTGGCCCGATGGATCACCGAGAGATGGCCCAGGGTAACAGGATCGAAGGACCCTGGAAAAATAACCTTCATAAAAATGCCTCCTGTAGAAATTGAATTCGGGTCAATTTCTGCGTTTTCTCGCGAAGCAGGCGAAAGCCTTCCGCTATTTCGCCTCCGTCTTCAACGGAAGCTTCCACGATGACCAGAGCGCCCGGCTTGAGGACCTGCTTCGTTCTTAGTAGAGACAAGGCCTCCCCAACCATATCCAGGCCGTAAGGCGGATCGACATAGACCACATCGACCAGACCTCCGATATCATCCAAACGCTGGCGATAATCTCCATGCAAAAGGAGGGCCTGGTTCTCATAAGCAGTTTTGGCGAGATTTCTTTTGATCATGCCCACCATGGGCCCTGACTGTTCGATAAAGATCGCTTTCTGGCCGCCTCGAGATAAAAATTCAATGCCCATCTGCCCCGTACCTGCAAAAAGGTCCAGAAAAACCAAACCCGGTGCGACAGGGCCTAGCATATTAAAAACACTTTCCTTTACCTGATCCTTGGTTGGTCTGGTCCGTCCCGATTTGGGCGGACCAAAAAGGCCCATGCCCTTTTTTTCTCCGGCTATGACTCGCATGGTCTTTTCCTTTCTGCCTCATATTTCGAATTAATTGAAGCCGATTGGCTGAAGGCTGGCCCTTCGCTTCCCTACTGCTTTTCGAAGGGCTGGCGTAAGCTTAGCCCAGGCTCCGCCGTCTCCCCGGAGAAGGCCGGGACCATAATAGGCGTCCAAAAGTGCCTGCGCCCTTTGAAAAGCGTGGGATCGTCTTTCCTGATCCGGGTAGCAATACCAGCCTGCTTCTCGCTCCCCATGCTGGCGCTCTCCAAATGGATCCCCGCCTCCTCGCAACGCCAAGTCCTTTTGGGCAATGGCCAGGCCCTCGTCGTGACTTGCTAAAAACTGGAGCCGGTCCTTGGCCGTTGGGGTGGGACGTTCGGCCAATAAAATGCAATAGGCGCTCCGCTCGCTTCTTCCGACCCGCCCCCGCAGCTGGTGCAGCTGGGCCAGGCCGAAGCGCTCGGCACAAGCAACTACCATCAAGACGGCCTGGGGTACATCGACCCCCACTTCAATCACGGTGGTGGAAATCAAAAGGGGCGTTTTCCCGGAGCGAAAATCGTCCATCACTTGTGTTTTTTCTGCCTGTGAGAGGGCACCGCTCATGCAGCCGAAGGACAGACGGCCCTGAAAATAGATGCGCGCACGTTCTGCCACCGCTTCCACCGACCAAGGTGCCAGCTGGGCTTCCCCTTTTTCAATCCGAGGGCACACAAAATAAGTCTGCCCGCCCGCCTGCGCCAGCTTCTCCACAAAAGCAAAAATTCGCTTTTCATAAGAGGAATCCACCACGTAGGTTTCGATTTTCTTCCGGCCCGGCGGCCGCCCTTCAATTTGAGTCAGATCCAAATAGCCTAATTCGACCAGGTGCAGGGTCCGGGGAATCGGCGTGGCGGATAAGACCAGAAGGTTGGGGATCAAGGATTTTTCGGCTAGCCTTCCCCGCTGAATCACACCGAAGCGTTGCTGTTCATCGGTGGCCACCAGGGCCAGCTGAGAAAAGGTCACTCGCTCCTGAAAAAGGCTGTGGGTCCCAATAAAAAGGCCTGGTCCTGTCTGCTTGGCCCTCTCCAGGAAGGTCGCCAGCTCCTCCTTCGTGCTTTTCCCCGTTAAAAGATAGACGGGAATATGGAGGGGGCCAAAAAGGGCCTGGGCTTTTTCATAATGTTGACGAGCCAGGACCTCCGTCGGCGCCATGAAAGCCGTCTGTCCCCCATTTTGAGCGACCAAATAGGCCAGGGCAAAAACCAGGACGGTCTTTCCAGAACCAACATCGCCCAATAACAAACGGTTCATGGGCCGTGCGGAGATCAGATCCGCCTGCAGGGTCTGAAGGGCCTTTCTCTGAGGCTCCGTCAAAGTAAAGGGCAAACGGACCAAAAAAGGGGTCAGGGGATAGGCCCGGAGGGTCGCCGTCTTTTCCCTGGCCCGCTGCCGTCTTTCTTCCCCTCTGGCCAGGAGGTCCACCAAGGCCCGACGAAGATCCAGCTCCTCCTGTAAGGTGAAGAGCCTGTCTGAAGCTTCCGGAAAATGCGCCCACTGTAATAGCGTCCCAAGCGGATGAAGCGCTGAGGCTTTTAAAAAAGCATCCGAAAAGGGGTCCAGGTCTTCTTCTAAAAGAGCAAGGCCCTGGGTTAGGGCCGAGCGAACGGCCTTGCGCCGTATCGACTGGCTCAGCCCCTCACAAAGCCGGTAGATTGGAAGAAGACCGGTAAATTCCGCTAGCCGAGCTTTGTCGTTTTGATCCACGATAGAGGGATTGGTCACCTGTTTCTGGTCCGGATCATAGTGCCCATACAGCAAAAAGGAATGGCCCGGATGAAGCTTGCGAAGGACATAGGGCTGGTTATACCAAACCACCTCAATCGAATCCTCCCCATCAAAGAGGCGAGCCTTCTGCAGGCTCCGCTTGCCCGGCAGGCGGATCAAGCGTCCAAAGTGGTCCAACACTCCGGATAGAAGGACCTTCCCCGGCGCAAGATTCTCCAGGTCGCTGATCCGCCGGACCTGCTGCCGGTCCTCATAGCGCAGGGGCAAATCTAAGAGCAGATCGGACACCTGCTCGATGCCCAGTCGGTGAAAGGCCGCGCATCGCTTGGGGCCGATCCCCTCTAAAGCGGTCAATTCCATCATTCGAGCGAAAAAATA
>CABTYV010000004.1 GCA_902489145.1 uncultured Tissierellia bacterium
ACGGACAGGTCTACCTCATCCACAATCGCGTCTATGATATGCACCAGGTCGCCAATCATATCCACCAGCTGGTTCCATCGGCGGAGCTGGCCATGGCCAATGGACAGATGTCCACTCGGGAGCTGGAAGGGGTAATGGAAGCCTTCGTATCCGGTCGCACCGATATTCTTTTGGCCACCGCCATCGTGGAAACGGGCATGGACATTCCCAATGTCAATACCATGATCATTCTGGGGGCCGATCGAATGGGTCTTTCCCAGCTCTATCAGCTCAAGGGGCGCATTGGCCGAGCGGACCGTCGTTCCTATGCCTACTTCACTTATCAAAGGAGCCGGGTTCTTTCCGAAGAGGCAGAAAAGAGGCTAAAAGCCATCCGGGATTTTACGGAGTTTGGCTCCGGATACAAGATTGCCATGCGGGATTTGGAGCTGCGTGGAGCGGGCAATATACTTGGGGAAAGTCAATCTGGTCATATTGAATCGATTGGATATGATTTATATGTTAAAATGCTCGAAGAGGCAGTGAACCGGGCCAAGGGAAGTGAAACACAGGAGCGCCTCAATGAGATTGGCGTTGATATCAAGTGTTCAGCTTTCATACCTGATTCTTATATTGGCAATACCACCGATAAAATGATGATGTATCGTCAAATTGCCTCCATATCTGGAGTAGAAAATTACAACCAGTTGCTGGAGGAGCTGATTGACCGCTATGGAGATCCACCGAGCAGTGTGGTCAACCTCATGGATATTGTCATGATGAAGAAGATGGCGAGCCGTATCGGCTTCCAGCAGATCAAAGAGGTAGACGGTTTTGTGGAGCTGCGCTATGCGCATTTCGATTTATTCTCGGTAGAGGAGTTAAAGGAAATTGCAGAGTCTTACCACGGACCGCTTTCCTTTGACTTTCAAAATCGATCGGCATTTAAGATCGCAGAAGGTCCACAAAAAATGAAGGATGTGTCTCGTTTGCTGGATTTGATCGACCAAATGAAAAGGAGAAATAGGGGAGGAAAACATGAACAAACAGGTGAAGAAACTCATTAGTGGGGGATTGGCCCTGGGGATTCTCTTGACGGGCTGCGGTGCGAGCGGCGGCACCTATGCGACGGTCAACGGAGAGACCATTTCACAGGCCAAATATGATAACCAGCTCAACGTGATCAAGAGCATCATTTCCGCGCAATATCAATTGCCCGCCAATGTGGAAAAACAGCTGATCCAGGAAATGGTCATGCGCCAGGATCTCAAGAAGAACAAGATTGAGATCAAGGATGCGGACTATAAGAAGGACTATGAGGATGCCATCAAAGCCTACGGCGGGGCCGAAGGCTATCGCAGGACCCTGGAGACCTTGAAGATTGATGATAAGCAGATGAAGGAAATGCTCCAATACGAGACCGTTTCCCGTCTGCACAAGGAAATGTACGCCAAACAGCATACTCCGAGCGAGGATAAGATCAATAAATACTTTGAGGACAACAAGGATAAGCTGATCACGGTCAAGGCCAGCCATATCCTGGTCAAGACGGAAGAGGAAGCGAAGAAGGCCAAGGAAAGACTGGATAAAGGGGAGAAGTTCGAGGAAGTCGCCAAGGCCGTTTCGACCGATTCCTCTGCGAGCGCTGGCGGATCTCTGGGAGAGCAATCGCCCAGCAAGTTCGTTCCGGCCTTCTCCAATGCACTCACCAACATGAAGGAAGGAGAGATTTCGAACCCCGTCAAGACGGAATTTGGTTACCACATCATCCGTTTGGAAAAGAAAAATGATACGCCCAAGGCCCTCCATGACAAAATCGTCGAGGCTTTGGTGGCTCAGGATTACGCCCTATATCTCCAGGGGCTGGTGACCGATGCGAAAGTGGAGGTGCAGGGCAAGGTCAAATCGCCCGGCAAGGATGCCAAGAGCGGAAAAGAACAGAAAAGCGACGCTTCCGCCAAGGATCAATCCTCTAAATAAGAATGAAGGACGAGCCCGATTTTTTCGGGCTCGTTGTTTTTTGATCGAATTGGGTATAGATTTGGATAGTGGAATGAACTTTTTCAACTGAAATCACCCATGGAAAAAGAACCTTTAGGAGGGAATGCATGGCAACAAAAGTAGCAATCAACGGTTTTGGACGGATTGGCCGTCTGGCGCTGCGTCGGATTCAGACATTAAACGATATCGATGTGGTGGCCATCAACGATTTGGTGGACAAGGATTTTTTAACCTACCTGTTTAAATACGACACGATGCAAGGAACCTTCGATGGCGAGCTGGAGGCAACCGCAGAGGGGATCCGGGTCAATGGTGACGAAATCAAGATGTATGCTGAGCCAGATGCCTCGAAATTGCCCTGGAAGGAGCTGGACGTCGATGTCGTTCTCGAATGCACCGGCTTCTATACATCCCGGGAAAAGGCTCAGGCTCATCTGGATGCGGGGGCGAAGAAGGTTCTCATTTCCGCACCGGCCAAGGGCGGGGACGTCAAGATGATTGTCTACAATGTCAATCATGACACGCTGGAGGATAGCGATGTGATCGTTTCGGGCGCTTCCTGCACGACCAACTGCCTGGCGCCGATGGTCAAGGTGTTGAAGGAAAACTTCGGTCTTAAGCTGGCTCAGATGTCTACGATCCATGGCTACACGGGTAACCAGGCTCTTCAGGACAGCCCCAACCGGGCGAACAACTTCCGCCGTGGCCGGGCAGCAGCACAAAATACGGTGCCGACCACGACCGGAGCGGCCAAGGCCGTCGGGAAGGTCATTCCTGAGGTAGAAGGCTTCGTGGATGGGACGGCCCTGCGCGTTCCAGTCGCTACCGGCTCCATCACCGAGCTTTACTCCATCCTGGATAAAAAGGTGACGGTCGAAGAGGTCAATGCAGCCATGAAGAAAGCCGCCAACCCCTCCTTCGCCTACAACGAGGATGAGATTGTTTCGTCCGATGTGATCGGTACAGAAGCAGGGTCCGTCTTTGATGCTACCCTGACCAAGATTGTGGAAGCGGGCGATGTACAGATGGTCAAGACCGTGGCTTGGTATGATAACGAATATGGTTATACCTGCCAGCTGGTCAGAACCCTGGACTATATTACCAAGCTTTCAAAATAAGTGATGCAGGGGCGGCAGAGCGTTAGGCTTTTCCGCCCCTTTTTTGCCTGGTTAGAAAGGAGCTTACATGACCAAAAAAACACTCAAGGACATGGATTTCGCTGGAAAACGGGTGCTCGTACGCGTAGATTTTAATGTGCCGATGGCCAAGGACGGGTCGGGGACGATTGTAGATGACGCCCGGATTCGTGCTGCTCTGCCCACCCTTCAATATTTGATCGACCATCAAGCCAAGCTGATCCTGATGTCCCATCTGGGTCGGCCCAAGGGAGAGGCAAATCCGGCCTTTTCGCTTGCGCCGGTCGCCCAGCGTCTGGGTGAACTGT
Source organism: uncultured Tissierellia bacterium (assembly GCA_902489145.1). Lineage (GTDB taxonomy): Bacteria > Bacillota > Clostridia > Tissierellales > Peptoniphilaceae > Kallipyga. The sequence continues at coordinate 3,425 of CABTYV010000004.1, forward strand.
TAAAGAAGGAAGTCTTATTTGTTCCCTCGGATCAGGTGGTAGATGAGCAGGTAAAAGAAAGGCTCGCTTCCCTAAAGGAAGGCCAGGTGGCCCTCTTGGAAAATACGCGTTTCCATGCAGAGGAAACCAAAAATGGGCCTGCGTTTTCGAAAGAGCTGGCTTCTTTAGCGGATCTTTTTGTCAACGATGCCTTCGGCACCTGCCACCGGGCCCATGCCTCCAATGTCGGCGTCGCAGACCTGCTCCCCTCCTGCCTGGGCTTTTTGGTGGAAAAGGAGGTCGAGATCATGGGCCAGGCCCTGGAGGATCCGGCCCGTCCCTTCCTGGCCATTTTAGGCGGTGCGAAGGTTTCTGATAAGATCGGCGTCATCGAAAATTTACTCGATAAGGTGGATACCATCCTCATTGGGGGTGGCATGGCCTATACCTTCCTGAAGAGCCAGGGCAAGGAAATCGGCCTTTCCCTCCTGGAAGAAGATAAGATCGAACTAGCGGCGTCGCTGCTGGAAAAGGCCCGTGAAAAAGGGGTGGAGATTCTTTTGCCCGTAGATGGCGTGGTAGCGGAAAAATTGGCCGAAGGCGTCAAGACGGAGGTCGTATCCATCGATCAAATCCCCAAGGATCAGATGGCCCTGGATATCGGCCCCAAGACGGCGGAGCGTTACCGCAAAGAGATTCTTCAGGCTAAAACAGTGGTCTGGAATGGTCCAATGGGGGTATTTGAGATTCCCGCGTTCGCAGAAGGCACCTTCGCAGTCGCAAAAGCGCTGGCCGATTCGGATGCCGTCAGCATCGTCGGCGGAGGTGATAGCGCTTCTGCAGTGGAGCAGGCAGGCTATAAAGAGAAAATCACCCACGTATCGACCGGAGGCGGCGCCTCCCTGGAGTTTTTAGAAGGCAAGAGTTTGCCGGGCATTGCGGCGATTGGCGATCGGTAAGGAGGGGGTATGCGCAAGGCATTAATTGCAGGAAACTGGAAGATGAACAAAACGCCCTATCAGGCAGGTCAGCTCATGGAGGCCATCGTAGCGGCTGACTTGGACCCGGAGGTTGAAGCGCTCGTCTGTGTGCCGGCGATCAATATTCCAGTGGTTCGAGAAAAAATAGAGGGGCATCCCATTGGTCTGGGCGCTGAGAATTTTTACTATGAAGCATCCGGCGCTTTTACCGGCGAAATTTCCGGCCCCATGCTAAAAGACTATGAAGTGCAGTATATCATTTTGGGCCATTCTGAGCGGCGGGAGCTCTTTCAGGAGTGCGATGCATTGATTCAAAAAAAGGTCCAGTCGGCTTTGAAACAGGATTTTCGCCCCATCCTCTGTGTGGGTGAAACGCTTGAGGAACGTCAGGCGGGCCAGGCACAGAAAAAAGTGGCTCATCAGCTGGACCAGGACCTGGAAGGGTGCGCAGCGGATGAGTTTGACCGCATCGTCATTGCCTACGAACCGCTCTGGGCGATCGGGACGGGCCAGACGGCTTCGGCCTCAGATGCGGAAGAGATGTGTGCCTTCATCCGTCAGGAGATCGGAGCAAGGTTCGGGGATCAGGCAGCTGACCGGGTTCGGATTCAGTACGGCGGCTCTGTCAAACCGGCCAATATCAAGGAAATTATGGCCATGGACAACATTGATGGCGCCTTGGTTGGAGGGGCGAGCTTGGAGGCAGACTCCTTCGTCGCACTGGTCAATTATCGGAAGGCATAAAAGAAAGGAAGGGGCTATGTCGGAAATCATTGATATTTATGCACGTCAGGTGCTGGATTCGAGGGGAAATCCCACCGTCGAGGTGGAGGTGGTTACGGAGGAGGGCGCCTTTGGTCGCGCCATTGTCCCCTCAGGCGCCTCTACGGGTCAGTTTGAAGCGGTAGAGCTTCGGGACGGCGACGATGATTATTATGAAGGAAAATCCGTTTTAAAAGCTGTGGATCACGTCAATAATGACCTGGCCAACCTATTATTGGGTTGGGAGGTGAGCGATCAGGTTGGGATTGATTCCGCCATGATTGAAGCCGATGGGACGCCCAATAAGGGCAAATTTGGCGCCAATGCAGTTTTAGGCGTTTCGATGGCTTGTGCCAAAGCGGCTGCGGAGGAAGCGGGCCTACAGCTGTATCGCTATTTCGGTGGGATCAATGCCAAACAGTTCCCCGTACCGATGATGAATGTCATCAACGGCGGCAAGCATGCCGATAACTCGGTCTCCTTCCAGGAGTTTATGATTATGCCGGTGGGGGCGAACTCCTGGAGCCAGGCTTTGGAGTGGTGTGTCAAGGTCTTCCATACCCTGAAGGGCGTGCTCAAGGAGGACGGCTATGCCACGACGGTAGGCGATGAGGGGGGCTTTGCACCTAACTTCAAAAATGATGAAGAACCCTTTGCCTACCTGGTGAAGGCGATCGAAAAGGCGGGCTTCACCCCGGGCGAGGACTTCATGCTAGCGGCTGATCCGGCTACGACCGAGCTGTATGAGGAAGCCAAAAAGATCGGCAAGGACGGCTACTACTTCTGGAAGACCGACCAGTTTAAGACAGCAGAAGAGATGATTGATTTCTGGGAAGAGATGGTGGACAAGTATCCGATCATCTCCCTCGAGGATGGGCTGGCTGAGGAGGATTGGGAGAACTGGAAGAAGCTGACGGATCGGATTGGCGACCGTGTTCAGCTGGTAGGCGATGATCTTTTCGTCACCAATCCCGAGCGGCTCAAAAAGGGCATTGAAATGGGCGTGGCCAATGCCATCCTGATCAAGGTCAATCAAATCGGGACGCTGACGGAAACTATGGAAGCCATTGAGATGGCAAAGCGAGCGGGCTATACGGCCATTATCTCGCACCGTTCGGGGGAGAGCGAGGACACGACCATTGCGGATCTTGTGGTGGCGACCAACGCCGGCCAAATTAAAACGGGCGCGCCTTCTCGCACCGACCGGGTAGCAAAGTACAACCAGCTGCTTCGGATTGAAGATTATCTGGGTGAGGATAGCCGGTACCTGGGCCTGGAAAGCTTTTACAATTTAAATAATCGGCACTAATTGAGCGTAAGTACGGGGGAATGGGCAGCCATTCCCCCTTTTTTCTTTGGAAATTTGGCCAGGTTTGTATGAATTTAGGGTAAAATAGAGACAACAGATCTCCGCCCCAGCAATGGCGTCCGTTTGAAGGGGGAAAACGATGTGCTAACTCCTTCGCCTCTTTGAGGGGTGGTTTCAGGAAGTAGAGAAAATTAGAAACGGAGGCGTGTATGAGAAACCAGAACAAGGTATGTGCCATGCTTTTAGCGGGTGGCCAGGGTTCCCGATTGAAAGCGCTGACCAAAGATACGCCCAAACCAGCGGTCCCATTCGGCGGCAAATACCGGATTATCGATTTTGCCCTGTCCAACGCCACCCATTCAGAAATAAAAGATATCGGCGTCCTGACCCAGTATAAGCCCTTCAAATTAAACGAGCATATTGGGATCGGCTCCGCCTGGGACTATGACCGGACCAAGGGCGGCCTTCGGATGCTTTCGCCTTATTACAACGAGGAAGGTGGTCGTTGGTATGAAGGGACGGCCAATGCGATTTACGAAAATATTGACTATTTGGACCGGATCAATCCCCAATTTGTTCTGATTCTCTCGGCCGACCACATCTACAAGATGGATTATAATGACCTATTGGATCTTCACCAGAAAAAAGGGGCAGAATGCACGATTGCCGTTATGGAGGTTCCCTGGGCAGAGGCCAGCCGGTTTGGGATCATGAATACCGATGAGTCTGGCCGCATCATCGAGTTTGAAGAAAAGCCGGAAAAGCCCAAGTCCAATCTGGCTTCTATGGGCATCTATATGTTCAATTGGCCGACCCTGCGCAGGCAGCTGATTCGAGATTATAATGATAAAAATTCCTCGTATGATTTCGGCAAAGATATCATTCCTCATATGTTGGGAGAAGGCCTTCCGCTTTATGCCTACCGCTTCGATGGCTACTGGAAGGATGTAGGTACCCTGAAGTCCTATTGGGAGGCCAATCTGGAGATGATTGATCCCAACAATACCCTGAACATTTACGACAAAACCTGGCAGATTTATACCTCCGCCAAAAACCTTCCGCCTCACTACATTGGACGACAGGGTGTTGTAAAAAATGCACTGGTCAACGAAGCCTGCCAGATATTCGGCCATGTGGAGCATTCCGTGCTCTTTGGCCATGTGACGGTGGAGGAAGGCGCATTTGTCAAGGATTGTGTCATTCTCTCCGATTGTGTGATTAAGAAAAATGCAAAGCTCAACCGAGTGGTGATGAATGAGGGCGAAGTGGCAGAGGAAGATGCCGTGTTAGGGGATCAAGCGAGCGAGGGCATTTTCTTAATCAGTAATGGCGTCATTACGAAGGAATAGGGGGCGGGACCATGAAAAATTGCAGTGGTATTATTTTAAGTCCGGGTTACGAGGATGGATTGGGCAGCCTGGTGAAGACTCGGCCGGATTACATGATTCCCTTTGGTGGTCGTTACCGGATTATTGACTTTGCTTTATCCAACATGGCCAATTATAACGTCTCTCATGTCATGCTTTATGCCGGCCGCAATATTCGATCTACCATTGATCATATTTCTGATGGCTCCGACTGGGAGCTAAACCGGAGGAGCAACGGCCTGTTGATCAATCCCGTTGTGGAAGACGCCCACTCCGGTCGTCATTCCGATATGGAGACTTATTTTGAGTCCCTGCCTTTTTATGAGCACCAGGCTAGAGAAAATCTTTATTTGGAAAATCCCATGTGCCTGGCCAAGATCAATCTGCAAACCGCCTACAATTACTTCGAGGAGGGCGATTACGATATTCTCATTCTCTATAGTGAAGAGCAGGACGATCAGGGGCAATATAGCGGCATGAACAAGCTCATCCTGGATCAGTCGGGTCGTCTAATCAATATTGGCTATAATCTGGGGACCAATCCCAAGATTGAGCTGCAGATCGGTCGCTTCTTTATCAAAAATAAGGTCTTTATTGACCTGGTCAAGGATGCCAAGGAAAAGGGCAATGCCCGGACCATTCTCCAGGCCGTGCTCAACAACCGCTCCCGGCTTAAGATCGGGACCTATCGGGTGGAGTCCCGGATCCTCTTCATTCACGATATTCGCTCCTATTACCAGGCCAATATGGCCCTTTTGGATGAAGCGGTCTATGCAGAAATCTTCGAAAAAAATGGTATGGTTTACACGAAGTCCAAGGATGAACCGTCGACCCTCTATACCGATGAGGCAGACCTCAACAATGTGCTGGTCGCCAATGGCTGTATGATCGAGGGAAAGGTCGAAAACTCCATCCTCTTCCGTGGGGTTCATGTTCATAAAAATGCGATTGTCCGCAACTGTATCATTAACCAGGAAACGGAAATCATGGAAAATGCCGTATGCGTCAATACGATCACCGATAAAAACGCTATGATTGGAGAAGGTGTGACGGTGGCTGGTGCGGTGAACAATCCCTATGTGATCGGAAAATGGGACCAGATTGAAAATCCTGGCCTCATCTAAGGCGGGAGGTGGCAATGAAGATTCTTTATGTGGCTGCAGAGGCTACGCCCTATTTAAAAACAGGAGGACTGGCGGATGTGGCGGGTTCCTTGCCCCAGGCGTTGACGCAGCAGGGCCACGAGGTGCGATTGGTTTTGCCCATGCACCGAGCCATCATTGATAAATATAAGGAAAAGACCAAAAAGCTCACCAGCTTTTATGTGGACGTGGGATGGAAGCATGAATACTGTGGCGTCCATCTTCTGACCAAGGACGGCGTGCCGACGTATTTTTTGGACAATGAGTATTATTTCAACCGTCCCAGTCCCTACGGGCAATACGATGACGGGGAACGGTATATCTTTTTTGCCAAAGCAGCCACTCGCCTGGCCCGCGTTCTGGATTGGCCCGTGGATATCATTCATGCCAATGACTGGCATGCTGCTTTGGTCCCGGTTTTTGTCAACGACTACCGAACTGGGGATGCCTTCTACGATTCGGTTCGGACGGTCCTGACCATCCATAATCTCAAATACCAGGGTCAGTACGCTCCGGAGGTCTTTTATTGGACCAACCTCAATGGTTTTTATGCCTCCGACTATGATCTCAAATTCTATGACACGATTAACTTCCTAAAAGGCGGCATCGTCCATGCCAATCAAGTCAATGTCGTCTCTCCGACATATGCGGAGGAGATCCATTACCCCTTCTTTGCCGAGGGCCTAGAATCTGTGATTAACACCTATGCCTATAAGATTTCCGGGATTCTAAATGGTCTGGATATGGACCACTGGGATCCGGCGAGCGATCCCCTGATTCAGACCCCTTACGACGCCCGAGAGCTTTCAGGAAAGAAGGCTTGCAAGCAGGCACTCCAGGAAGCCATTGGGCTGCCGATCAGGCCTAATACGCCCCTGATCGGGATGGTGAGTCGTTTGACGGCGATGAAGGGATTCGATCTAGTCCGCTATATCTTAGATGAATTCCTCCAGGAGGACGTTCAGCTGGTGGTGCTGGGGACGGGGGAGGAAACCTATGAAGAAATGTTCCGCTATTTCGAACAGAAGTACCCGGATCGCTGTGCGGCCCATCTCTATTATTCAGACCGAGAGGCGCACCAAATCTATGCGGGCGCCGATCTATTCCTCATGCCGTCCATTTCGGAGCCCTGTGGCCTGTCTCAGATGATTGCCATGCGCTACGGGGCGGTGCCGGTGGTCCGAGAGGCGGGAGGCCTGATGGACTCCGTGGAAGCTTATAACGCCTATGAGGGCAGCGGAGATGGCTTCCGCTTCGCCCATGTCAACGCTCATGAACTGCTCTTTAAGCTGAAGGATGCCTTGCAGGTATACCATAAGCTACCAGAAGATTTTAACCGTTTACGGATCCATGGTATGAAGAAGGATTTTTCATGGGCCCAATCCAGTAAGGAATATTGTAAACTTTATGAAGCAGCCCAATAAAATACGCTGGCAAAATCAATTACTGACCGAGGCCCAGTCCTATAAAGACCGGGTGGGGACAAAGCTTTATGAAAGCCCCGAGGTGGGGCTTTCCTGGGAGCGCCTGCGCGATTTGCCCATGGGCGCCCAATACAGTCCGACGCAAACGGATTTTCGGGTCTGGACGCCGGGCCCGGAGCCGGTCTATCTCTTGCTCTATGAGGATGATCAGCCGGAAACGCCAGCCAAACGAATCAGGATGAAACAAAATGAGGGTTTTTCTTTTTTTCAGTATCCAGGAGACCTCAAGGGGTGGTTTTATTGCTACGAAAGAGGCGGAATGGAGGTGACCGACCCTTATTCCATCGCCGCCTCGCTCAACTCTAAGAGAACGGCTATCGTTGACCTGGCTGAGAGTGACCCGCCCGGTTTTCGAGCAGAGCCTTTTCAAGGACGTCCAGCGGACCAGGCCGTGATCTATGAAACGCATGTGGGGGATTTTACCTTTTCTAAGACATCCGGCGTCTCCTACCGAGGGAAGTTTCTGGGCCTGGCCGAGGAAGCTACCCGCTACCTGGAAGAGCGCACGGGTTTGGATCATTTAAAAGAGCTGGGCATCACCCATATCCACCTCATGCCCGTCTTTGATTTTATTTCGGTCGATGAAACACCCGACCATTTTGGAGAAGAGGACAATTACAATTGGGGCTACGACCCGGAGCTTTACAATGTGCCTGAGGGCTCCTATGCGACGCAGCCGAAGGATCCCGTCAACCGGATTTATGAGCTAAAAAAGCTCATCTTCGCCCTTCATAAGGCGGGGATTGGGGTGATTTTGGATGTGGTCTATAACCATACCTGGAAATCCTACAATGCCAACTTTAATATCCTAGCCCCGGGTTATTACTATCGCAGTCTTTCCGGTGTCTTTTCAAACGGATCGGGTGTGGGCAATGAACTCGCATCCGAGCGGCCGATGGTGCGGAAGTTTATTCTGGACTCCCTGCGCTATTGGCAGGAGGAATATCAGGTGGATGGTTTTCGATTTGACCTGATGGCCCTCACTGACCGAACGACCATCGATGCCGCGATTGCTCTTATGCGGTCGAAAAATCCCAATATTATTATTTATGGGGAGCCCTGGGCGGGCGGTTATTCGGCGCTTCCACTAGACTGGCAAGTTCTTTGGGGCAGCCAGCGCGGGAAGGGATTCGCCCTTTTTAACGAAGCCTTTCGTACGGCCCTGCGCGGGGATAACGATGGGGTAGAGACCGGTTTTCTTCAGGGGAATCCGACCGCCTCGGACCAGGTGGCCGATGGCCTGCTCGGCTCACCGGGCCTGGGGATTGGCCCCCTGGAAACCATCAATTACTTTAACGCTCACGACAATCTGATTTTGGAAGATAAGCTCCAAATCAGCATGGGCGAAGGAGGGGACCGGGAGGCGGCTACCCGACTTGCTTTTGGCCTCCTGCTGACGGCGCAGGGGATGCCCTTTTTCCATGCGGGCAATGAGTTCCGTCGAGACAAAAAAAGGACCGCCAACGCCTACCATTCGCCTTATTCCGTCAATGCGATCGATTGGCAGCGTAAATGGCAACACAAGGAGTTGTGTCAGTACGTGCAGGATTTGATCCTTCTGCGAAGGACCTATCCAGTGCTTCGCCTGCCCACCGCCTGCGCCATTCAAAAAAGAGTGCGTAGGCTAGCGGAGGAGGACCCTCATATCATATCCTTGCTCTATCAAATTGAGGAAGATAATCAGGAGGACTACCTTCTGATCGTTCATCACAACGGCTGGCAGGCGAGTCAAATGCCCCTGGCGCCTCTTTTTGAGGCCCTGGGCTGTTTCCGCCTGACCTACCAGTGTCTGCTGGATTATCGGGGCAAGATTGTAGTCAATCGGACGACGATTGCGAAATCAGACCTAAAGGATCTTCCCCTCGATCCCTTATCAACGACTGTGTTTCGTATCTGGAAAGGAGCAAAATATGAATTATAAGGAACGTTATCAGGCATGGCTAGAGGATGATTTTTTCGATGAGGCCACACGACGGGAGCTTTTGGACATCCAAGGGGACGAGCGGGAGATGGAGGACCGGTTCTATACCTCGCTTGCCTTTGGTACCGCTGGCTTGCGCGGGAAGCTGGGTGCAGGCCTAAACCGGATGAATCCTTATACCGTCGGTGCGGCCTGTGAGGGCTTGGCTCGTTTCATTGAAAAGCAAGGGGAGGAGGCTAAAAAAAGAGGGGTATCCATCGCGTATGACGTGCGGCATGGCTCTTTGGAATTTGCCGAGGAATCCGCGGAAATTCTAGCTGCCCATGGCATTCATGCCTACCTTCACAAGGATATTTGTCCCACCCCCGTCCTTTCTTATACCGTTCGGGAAACGGGCAGCTTTGCCGGCATCATGGTGACCGCTTCGCACAACCCCAAAGAATACAACGGCTATAAAGTCTACAATGGATTCGGCTCTCAGATTCTTGATCAATGGGCCGTCGCTATTGAAAAAGAAATTGCAGGCTTGGGTCACTACCGGGAAATCCAGCGCATGCCCTTGCAGGAGGCGTTAGAAAAAGGCTTGGTGGACTATGTTCAAGAGGACTTGTGGGAAAGCTACTACTCGGATGTCCTCAGCCTGACCATTCACGACAAATCGATTGATAAAGGAGTCAAGCTCGTTTATACGCCGCTCAATGGCTGTGGCAACCATCCGGTCCGCCATATTTTACAGGCGCGCGGTTTTGAAAAGGTCTATGTGGTAGAAGAGCAGGCCGATCCTGATCCGGATTTCACCACGGTCGGCTATCCCAATCCGGAAGATCCCAAAGTATTTGCCTATGCGGAAAAATTGGGTAGAGAAAAAGAGGCGGACCTGCTCTTTGCCACCGATCCCGACTCCGATCGATGTGCCATGGAGGTGAGAAATGAGCAGGGCGATTATGTATTTTTCAACGGGAACAAGATCGGCGCCCTGCTAGGCCATTATGTGCTCTCCCAGCGCAAGGACAAAGGGACCCTGCCATCGAATGCTGCGGTCATTAAATCGATCGTGACCGGCGACCTGCTCTTTTCGATCGCTCGTGATTATGGCGTTCATTGTATGGAGGTTTTAACTGGATTTAAGAATATTGCCGAACCGGTCAACGAATGGGATCAAACCCATGAGTATGAATATGTCTTTGGCTTCGAAGAGTCCATTGGCTACAATCCTTCCCAGTTTATCCGAGATAAAGATGCCGTTTCCTCCGCCATGCTCATCCTGGAAATGGCTGCCTATTATAAGGCCCAGGGAAAGACGTTGTTGGAGGTCTTGGAGGAAATCTATCAGCAGTATGGGTATCATAATGATCGATTGATATCGACTGTTTTGGAGGGGGTAGACGGCATTGAGCGGATGGGACGGATTATGGAAGAATTCCGCCAAAATCCGCTGGAGGAGATCGGAGGAATGAAGCTGGTTGAAACGATCGACTATGCCCATGATGATACCGGCCTTTCCCCGTCCAATGTTCTGCGCTATTTTTACGATGACGGGTCCTGGTATGCCATTCGCCCCTCCGGGACAGAGCCGAAGATCAAGGTTTATCTTTATACCGTAGGCCAGAGCTTACAGGAAAGTGAAGAAAAGCTCCAGGCCTTTGCCCAGGCGACGGCCGATGTTTTTCAGCTCGTGCGCTAAGCATTAAAATAAAAGCCCTGGATCAGAAAAAGAGCCCTGGACATTGAGGGCTCTTTTTTACGTGTCGCATTTAGCCAGTCCATAGGCGGGCGGAGGGTCAAGAAATCTCCACAATCGCCTTTTATAATGAGCCTGCTATGAAAGGAGGGATTATGAAGCTCTTTTTTGACCTATTAGAAGGACTTTTTTTTACCCCCCTGTTTGGGGATATCAATCTTTATATGATCGTATCCAGCCTCGTGAAATTTTTATTCGTGATTATTGTGCTGGCCTTTATCAGCCGGATCGTGAAGATGATCAGCATGGATATTCGGGCCTCCTACCGGGAGGTGGGGCAGGAAGCACCTTTTTTAAAGCTCTTGGGGGATCCCGCCCATTTTGATTTTCCGCTGCGAGATGAGTACTATTTAACGGATAATACGCGGGTCGGCCGGTCGGACGACAATAATATCATTTTAAAGGATCCTGCAGTATCGAAGCATCAGGCGGTCATTGTGCAGGAAGGAGCGCATTTTATCCTGGATGATTTAGGCTCCACCAACCCCACCTTGGTCAATGGACAGCTTTTATCGCAGCCGCAGCCACTCCAGGACCGGGATATGATTCGATTTGGCCGGATCGATTTTATTTTTATGGAGGGAAACCGACATGAATAAAGCGATACGCTTCCGTTTCCGGGAGGTTCGGTCAGAAGGGAAAAGCGCGATTCGGCTCTTGCTCCTTTTTCAGGTGCTATCCCTTGCCCTGGTGTTTCTCTTCCGGATTCAAGAGATTACACCAATGGCGCTCTTTTTTGCCGGCGGTCTGATTTTTTCCTCATTTTTTTCAACCTGGCTCATGAACCGCATTTCTACAGGGGATCCCTATCCTTTGGTCATCGCCCATATGATCTTTTCCATCGGCGTGATTATGATTTACCGCATTCGTCCTGATTTGGGTCTGAAGCAGATGCTGCTTTACCTGATTGCACTATTGGCCTATTTCCTTTTTTATTTCCTTTTGCGGCGCTTTCCCCATTTTTGGGCCAGCCTGCTCAGCCCCTATTTTTTCCTGACCCTGGCCTGCTTTGTAATCACCCTGGTATTTGGTCATTCCCTCTATGGCGCGAAAAACTGGATTCGGATCGGGTCCATTCAGCTCCAACCCTCCGAGTTTTCTAAGCTCCCCTTTATATTTTTGATTGCGGGTTGGTTTCGGCGCTATGAGGATTTTCAAGGCAGCCTGCTCAAAAAGCTTTCCCTGACGCTTGTGAGCTTCTTTTTAATCGGTCTTTTTTTCATCCAAAAAGAACTGGGCACCGCCATGGTCTTTTTTGCTGTTTTGGTCATAACACAGGTGGCCTATGAACGTCACGCCTGGATCCCTTTGATGAATTTCTTACTGGCCCTGATCGGCCTTTGGGTCGCCTACCTGCTTTTCCCCTATATTCGGGACCGTTTTTCCCTCTGGCTAGATCCCTGGGCCGATGCCAATAATAAGGGTTATCAGATCATTCAGGCCTTCTTTGCTCTTGCGGCCGGCTCCTTTTTTGGAACGGGTCTTGGCCTGGGCCAACCGGGCCGAATCCCACTTGGACATTCCGATTTCATCTTTGCAGCGATCGTTGAGGAGTTCGGATCCATCATGGGCATTTGCCTGATTCTCCTTTTTATTCTTCTCCTCTATCGGGGCTTTAAGGCCGCCATGCGCCAGGATCGGGACTTTTATGCCGTTCTCGCGCTTGGAGTGGTCATCCTCTTTGCGGCGCAGGCTTTTTTGATGTTCGCTGGGACGATGAGCCTGATTCCTTTAACGGGCATCACGATTCCCTTTTTAACCTATGGGGGATCGTCCCTCATTTCTTCCTTTCTCCTCCTGGCCGTTCTTCAGGTGGCTTCCGAATCGATGAATCAGAAAGAAGGCTAAAATGAAACGATCCAGAACCCGTATGCTCCTGCTGCTCTCAATCCTGCTTTTGGTATTTTTTGTTCTAGCCCTGTACCTGGCCTATTTCGAGCTGGTCAAGGCACCGGCTTTGGCTAAACACCCGGCCAATCCCAGAAATTGGGTGGACGAATCCCATTTTGCCCGGGGTCTTTTTTTAGACCGTACCGGTCGTCCCCTTATGGCTCGGGAGGAAGCGGACAAGGAAGGAAGAAGCGGACGCTACTGTCTCTATCCCAAGGAGTATGCGCATGTCATCGGTTATCATTCGAGAACCTACGGGCAGAGCGGCCTGGAGAAAGTCTGTCAGGCAAGCCTGTTGAATTTGCCTGACGACAATTTTCTTTCAGAACTCCGCGGGAAGGTCCTTCATCCTGGGGTGGGCAATGATGTCCGCCTCAGCATTGATCACGAACTCCAACACTTTGCGACCAAGACCCTGGAGGGCCATCGGGGGGCTTTTGTGGCCCTCAATCCGAAAACGGGCGAGGTCTATGCGATGGTTTCGGCGCCTAGCTTCGACCTGAACCGGGTCGACCGAAATTGGGCGAATCTTTTAGAGGCGGAGGGGGACGTCCTGGTCAATCGGGCCGTCCAGGGTCGCTATACGCCCGGCTCAGTGCTCAAGGCGATTTCATCCTTTGCCCTTTTGGATGGCCGGGCAGCCGGACAAATGAAGGATGATGGGGTGGTTCGAATCGATGGGTATGAATTTCAAAATTATGGAAAAAAAGCTTTTGGCCCGATAGGATTAAAAGAAGCGCTGATTCATTCTTCCAACGTTTATTTTGCCAGTCAGGCTCAGCTGGCCGGACCAGAGGTCTTTCGGACCTGTTTTACACAATTTTTATTTAATCAAAAAATTCCCTTTGACTTGGCTGTGACCCCTTCGAAGGCCGTCTTTTCGGAAGGCATGGAAAGAACCCTACTTGCCTCTAACGCCTTTGGCCAAGGAAAGGTTACAACGTCGCCCCTTCATCTGGCACTTTGCTACGGGGCCATTGCCAATCATGGGGTTATGATGGCGCCCCATCTTGTTGGTTCGATCCAAAGTCCCAAGGGAGAGGTCCTAAAGGAAACGGCTCCTCGAAAAATCGCTCAAGTGTCTCGCAGCTGGGCGGATCAAGTGGCGGAGGATTTAAAAGAGACCGCCCGGGAAAATGGCGGTCAAGATCAATCGATCGTATCGCTTGCGGCAAAAACGGGTACCGCTCAGCTGGGGGACGGTCGAACGCATTCTGTTTATTGCGCATTTGCGCCCACGGAAGATCCCACCTTTGCCATGGCGCTTGTCTTAGAGGGAGACGGGAGAAGCGGCCGGGCCGGGGCGCAGCCCCTGGCCATTGCCATTATGAATGACTGGTTTTTGCATCACTCGAACCGATAAGCTTGTCCTTGAGATTGTACCAGTACCAATGCTGAGAAAACAGAATCCGTTTGATCGTCTTTCCAGGCATGGTAAAACGGATAAAACGAAGGTCTGTAAAAAGCTCCTCCCGGCCATCGAACATCAAGACGATCCGTTTTGCCTCTTCCGGGGTAAATGAAACAACACTCTCGCTGGAGGAGGGTAAAACGATGGAAGCGGGCAGGGCGTCATAGGATTTTGACTGGAGCTGATCCAGGGGGGTGATCTGATAGCCATCTAAGGTTTGATAGAGGATGGCCCCGCCAGCGGAAAGATTATAAGCTGTGGAGCCTGACGGGGTGGAGAAGATGAGCCCATCGCCGGCCAGATGGAGGAGGGGAATATCATCAACTGAGAGCTTGGCGTGCACCGTCTTGTGGACTTTGGATTTCACAGCGAACTCGTTGACACACCAGCGTTGATAGGTCCAGGAGCCAGTCACGATCTCGGCATGAAGGAGGAGTAGCTCATCTTTAAAATATTGGCCATGGACCAGCTTTTGCAGGTTTCGGCCCAGAGAAGCGGCATCGGATTCCTGAAAAAAACCCAGGGTGCCGGTATTGATCCCCCAAAAAGGAATCTCCGAGAAATGAGATTCATGGACAGCCTTCAAAAAGGTGCCGTCCCCACCGATCACGGCATTGAAGGACGCATCCTTTCGTACGACTCGGCTGATCTCAAAGCCCTCCGGTTGGAGGTCCCGCTCGAGAGTTTCCTTGATGGCCAGAGAGGCCGCCCCCGGTTTCATAAACAGATTGATGAGCTTCTTCATTTTCATCCCCTTCATCTCTAGTCTTTTCTAATCTTATCCTACCATATTCTGACGCTTCCTTATCATTTTCCTGCCGGCTCTTCGCTTGAGCAAAAAAATAAGGATTGGTATAATGTTAAAAAATGAGGGACGCCGCTTCTTTCACCGCGGTGAAAAGCTAAAGGATGGTAGGATGAAAAAATATGGTCTAAAGGTTTTCGCACTGGGTCTTGGTCTCACTTGTTTTTTTATGTGCCCACTTCCTATATGGGCGGACCAGGAAGCAAGGAGTCCAAAGGAAGGGGTTCATTTTCAAACCACAGCCCCCTCTGAGGAAAAGGAAGCCTGGACTTCAGGACCATCGGTGGATTCTGGGAATAGGGAAAAGAAGAAAATTACCTATGGGGAGGAAGCCAAGGCTTTTGTACAAAATGGAGCGACTTCTTTTAAGGATGAGCGAGGAAAAACGATTCGCTCCGCCTGGATTCAAAAGCAAGAAGGTCGTTATTTTGTTTCCTCCCAGGGTCAGGTCCTGAAGGGCATCAGCCAAAGGATTGATCAACGCCGCTATTATTTTAATAAAAATGGGAAGAATGTCTCCGGCGTGCAAAAGCTTCCGGATGGTTACTATTATTTTGATGAGGATCAGGAGAATGCCATGATTGAGCGGGCCGGGATCATCAGCAAGAAACATGGCGATTATTATGCTGGCGATCAGGGCCGTTTATCGGTCAATGAAATGATCAGTACGCAGCTGCAAACCGACGCCTCCGGAAAATTGATTCCCCTTGGCACCTACCTGCCAAAGGCGCCAAAAGGAGCTGTTTTGGTCGTGGATCTGTCCAAATGGAACGATCCGGATAAAATTGACTACGATCTTTTATGCAAGTCCATTTCAGGGGTAATCCTTCGTATCGGTTATACGGGCCATGGTACAGGGGTATCTGTTTTTAAGGACACCAGCTTTCAGCGCCATTATGAGGCCTTTCAAAAACGGGGGATTCCGATTGGGGGCTACTGGTTTTCCTGTGCGACAAAGCCAGAGGATGCGATCAATGAGGCAAAAACAGCCCTTTCCTATATGTCTGGTTATAAATTCCAGCTGCCCATTTACTGGGATACCGAGGATGAGTACCACCAGGCGAAGGTGGACCGCAGGACTTTGAGCGACGCAGGTCATGCTTTTTTGAAAACCATTGCGCAGGCAGGCTACAAAACAGGAATTTATGCTTCTACCTATTGGCTCAATAAAAAGCTTTTAATGGATGAGTTTCAAGATTATGAGACCTGGGTGGCCGAATGGCAGAAGGCAAAGAAAAATGGCCTGCTGGAAGGGGCAGAGCCCTCCTACGATTTTTATGTCACCTACCAGAAGCCCTATGGCATGTGGCAATTTACTGAGAAGCTGACCCTACCTGGCAATACAGGACGGATGGATGGCAACTGGATGCTGATTGATTATCCGGGCCTTCTGGGCGAGCACTAGAAGAGTCCGTTGGACTTGCCCGCACCAAATCCCTTTGGTATAATAAAGATGTCCTTGATAGGCCCGAACATTAAACCTACGTCTTTTATAAGGGATCGCAGGGTTCGCCCCTGGATGAAATGCCTCCATTGAGTGGACTTCAGAAAGAGGTGACAGTGAGCCCACCTTCACATACAGAAGGTATTAAATTATTAGGGATCAAGGACCAACTTCATGGTTGTGCATCCGGTCGAAAGACCGGATGCTTTTATTTTATGAAGTGGATATAGTTTATTCGGTAGGTTGGGTATATAATTTCTAGTAAGTGAAACAAAGAGAGAATCTTTGTAAATTCTAAAGGAGGTTGGTATGGGTATTGTAGATTATATCGAGGCGAAAAATCGGGAACGCGTCATGAAAGCGCGTGCGGAAGATGCCAGCAAGATCGGGATCGGTGTCCTGCTAGGCCTTTTGGTGGGCGGCGCTGCTGGCATTTTATATGCCCCTCAGAAGGGCGAAAAGACCCGCAAGGACATTGCTGATCAGGTGCAAAAAACCTCAGAGAAGGTCAAGAGCCAGGCCCAGGATATGATGGACCGTGCCTCTGCCTACCGTGAGGAGCTTCAAAACAAGGTGACGGCGATTGGCCCGGCCATCGAATCGGGCCTGGATGCCGCACATAAATCTCTGGAAAAGACTGGGGAAAAGGTAAAGGACAAGGCGGAAGAAGCCGGCAAAAATGTCAAAGAAGCCGCCAAGAATGTCAAGGACGCTGCAGAAGACGTCAAAGAGGATACCAAGAAGGCGGCGGAGGAAGCCGGCAAATCAGCAAAAAAGGAATATAAAAAAGAGAGCGATAAATAAGGAGGATAGACGTGGGGCATGATGTTATCTTTACGGTTTCCTTCACGGGAGCCCTGCTGGCGATTCTCTTAATAGTGGCGATTGTAGCTTTGGTTTATCTGATTATGGTCCTGATGAAGCTTTCAAAGACGGCAGGAACGATTTCTGATTTACTGGAGAAAAATAAGGAAGAGCTGGACGCGACTTTAAAAACCCTCCCTGGCTTATTGAATAAAGCAGACGAGAGCGTCGGTCAGGTGCATGGCATTTTAGATCGCTCCTCCGAAAATATTGTTCAGACGCTAACCGGAGTTCGAGAGACGGCCAACAATGTTTCCCGCCTGTCCACCGATGCTGCAGATACAGTAGAGTATTTAGCGGGATCGGCCATTGATACGGCGGACACCTTGACCGGTGGCGTATCAAAGGCCCATTCCACTATAGGACGAGTCCGAGATATTGTAGGGATGGTTCGTGACCTTTTCAATCGCTAACGCTTGAATGTTTAAAAAGTAAATAAGAAAAGAGGAGCCTCATTCTGCGATCCAGACGTGGAAAAGGCTCTTTTTTTATGGGAACAAACGCAAACGGTACATTGTTTGAGACAATTCGTGCAAGTCCCTTATCCTTTCCCTCACTGATTTAGTGAATTAATTATCCTAAAGTCTAGGATGGCAATCGTTTTTATGATATTATAAATGCGTTAAAGTGACTATTTCCGTAATGAGTGAGGTGGATAATGGGACAGCCGACAATCAAAGATGTGGCCAAAATCGCAGGGGTATCAATTTCAACCGTCTCTCGGGTGATGAATAAATCGAAGCCGGTCAGCCCGGAAGCCCAGAGAAAAGTAGAAGATGCGATCAACAAATTAGGATTTAAGCCCAATGAGTTGGCACGAAGCCTCGTGATGCGCAAGTCAAACTCGATTGGCATTCTGATCAAGGATATTGGCATTGATTATATGGCCCAGATGGTCCGCGGGGCAGAGGAAATTGGTCGGATGTATCAATACGACATTCTGCTGACTTCAACCTACGGAGAATTGGAACTGGAGAAAAAAGCAGTCGATTTCCTCTCCCGAAAGCAAGTCGAGGGGATCATTGTCGTTTCCGAGGCCATTGACCCGGAGATTATTGTAAAAATTAGAGATTATAAGATTCCCTACATGATTTTGGACCGCTTCTATGATGCCAGGGATAAGCAGACAGTTTCGATTGATTATCCCGTCGCCATGAAGCAAATAACGGATTACGTGTTAAGCCTGGGCAACAAAAAGCTGCTCTATTTGGACGGCCCCATTCAGTATGAGTTTTCTCGTCAAAAGCTGGCAGGCTTTCGCGAGAGTCTTGCGGCACATGGCTTGGAGGACGAAAAATGGGAGGCAGAGGGGACTACGATTGAGGATGGCTATCAGGCGATGGCAAACCTGATGAAAAAGAAAAAAGCCCTCTTGGATGATCTTGATTGTTTGGTTTGTGCGAATGATGACCTGGCCCTTGGCGTCATTTCTTATTGCTATGACCATGATATTGTGTTACCAGACCGTTTTCAGCTGGTGGGATTTGGCGGTAGCCAGATGGCGGAGGTCATTCGTCCCAAGCTCACGACGCTACAGATTCCAAACTACGATATTGGGGCGGTTGCGATGCGGATGCTGACCAAGGTTTTAAAAGAAAAGATTCAAATTGAAGAGACCACCATCCTGCCAGCCCAGGTAATCGAAGGACAAACGACCAGAAAAAGAAGCAAAAACTCATAACAAAATCATAAGAATCCTTTATAATAAGAGACAGTAGAACAAAGAAGGATATTCCATCTCAAAAGGAGGAAAAATATGGCAGAAAAAAAAGTAACCGTAACCAATGAGACTGGCTTACATGCCCGCCCGGCCGCAGCTCTGGTTCAGTTTGTGAAGAATATTCCGGGCGATGTCGAACTCGTCAAGGATGGGAAGGTGGCCAATGCAAAATCCATCTTCAACGTGATGAGCCTGGGCATTTCCAAGGGTACGGAGATTGTAGTTCGGGTCGTCGGCGAAAACGAAGAGGAATATGTCGACCGGGTGGTTGATTTTATTACCAGCTTGACCGAATAGGATTGTGAGCAAGGAGGGTCCTGAGCGGATCCTCCTTTTTTTTTCATTGTCGGGTCGAAGCCGTGGCGGTCGGCCCTATTTTCGAGTCAGTACTGGAAAAGAATGAAAAGAAGGGGGCTTTTATGGATCAAACGCGATCTGGATTGATCGCTTCGCCTGGCATTGCCATGGGAAAGGCCAAGCTTTTTAAAAAACAGCAGCTGTCTATTGCAGAGACTACAATCGAGTCTAAACAAATTGAAGCGGAACAAAAGCGTCTGAAGGAAGTCTTTGAACGCTATTATGCTGTACTGGAAGGCCGAAAAGGGGGAAATGAGGCCCAAAGTAGCGTGGTGGAAGCCCATATGGAGCTCTTATCGGATCCTTATTTTTTGGAATCCGCGAGCAAGCTGGTGGAAGAGGATCTGAAAAATGCCGCCTGGGCGCTGAAGGAGACCTCCGATGGCATGATTCAGATGATGGAAGGCCTGGAGGACCCCTACTTGCGTGAACGAGGAGCCGACTACCACGATATCGCCCAAAATCTCCAATATCTCCTGGCTGGGATCACACCGGCTGATCTTTCCAGTCTGTCAGAGGATTGCATTATTGTGGCGGAAGAATTGACCCCGTCAGACACTTCCACGATGGATAAGCGCCACGTGTTAGGCTTTGTCAATGATTTTGGCGGAAAAACCTCTCATGTGGCGATCATCGCCCAGACTCTTGGGATTCCTGCCTTGGTGGGGATGAAGGACATCAGTCAGCAGGTCCAAGAGGGCGACTTTTTGATTCTGGATGGAGCGGAAGGGATGCTCTGGATCAATCCAGACCAGGAAACCTGCGCCCTTTATGAGGACCGCTTGAAGAATCAGGAGCAGGAGCGGAAGCGGCTGGAGGCGGGGAAGGACGCCCTGCCCATCACCCAGGATGGCCACAAGGTCGAAGTGGTCTGCAATGTAGGAAACCTCGATGATCTTAGCCTGGGTCTTACGAGTGGCGCGCAGGGCGTGGGACTCTTTCGAACGGAGTTCCTCTATATGGATAACGACCATTTTCCGACGGAGGAAGAGCAGTTTGTCGTTTACAAGGAGGCTGCTGAAAGGCTAAATGGCTACCCCTTGCTTATTCGGACCCTGGATATTGGAGGCGACAAAGGTCTTTCCTACTTTGAGTTTCCCAGGGAGGAAAATCCCTTCTTGGGCTGGCGAGCCATTCGGGTCTGTTTTGATCAACTGGACGTTTTTAAAACACAAATTCGAGCCATCGTGCGGGCCTCCGCCTTTGGCAATGTGAAGCTTTTCCTACCGATGGTCATTTCTGTGGAAGAGTTTTTGAAGGCGCGTGCCCTGGTTGATGAGATCATGGAGGAGCTGGACCAGGCTTCCATTGCCTTTGACCATGAGATGGAAATGGGAATCATGGTGGAAACGCCGGCGTCGGTCCTTTTAGCGGAAGACCTGGCCCATGAAGCGGATTTCTTTTCCATTGGCACCAACGATCTTACCCAGTACCTGCTTGCGGTGGACCGGGGCAATGAGAAGATCGCTGAGCTCTACAACTCCTATCATCCCGCAGTCCTTCGAGCCATTAAAACCGTGATTGATGCGGCTCATGGGGCAGGCAAGTGGTGCGGCATGTGTGGCGGTTTTGCCTCGGATCCCCAAGCGACTTATCTGTTGTTGGGGATGGGGCTGGATGAGTTCTCAGTGGTGGGCAGTCGGGTCGCGAAGGTGAAGGATCTCATTCGAAATGCCCGGTATGAGGATGCCCAGGCCTTTGCGGAAAGGATTTTGGCTTGCTCGAACGAGACAGACATTGGAAAACTGATTCAAATGAATGACCACCAATAGGATTTCGTCTATAATGCATCTGATCGATCATAAAGCGAGGAAGCGCAAGCTTCCTCCTTTCTATTTTTGGAACACTTGCTCTTTGAATCAATTGTAGTAGGAAAGGATGCAGTAAATGAAAAGAAATAATTTTATCAAAATCGGGCTCCTATTGGCGCTTCTATTCCCATTAGGCGCTTGCGCGAAGGATGGGAGTCAACCGAAGGAAGACAAAAATCAGGGACAAGAGTCCAATCCGGTGGTTGTGACGTCTACCGATATTCTTTATGACTTTACCAGGGCTATTGCAAGGGATGCAGTAACCGTCAAGGGTTTAATGGCGGGCGTAGTCGACGCCCATCACTGGGAGCCCAAACCAGCGGATATGCAGCTACTCCATGATGCATCGCTTCTGGTGATCAATGGCGCGCATCTGGAGCACTGGCTGGGGGAGATCCAGCCCTCACTGCCAAAGGACCTGACGATCTTGGATAGTAGCGAGCACCTGGACCTGATCAAGGGAAAGGAAGAGACAGAGGATTCTGATCATGACCAGAAAAATGACCATCATGAGCACGCCGATCATGACGATCATGATCACCATCATGAAGGCTATGATCCCCATGTATGGACCAGCCCCAAACAAGCGAAAAAACAGGCAGAAACGATCTATCAGGCGCTTTGTCAAAGGTTCCCAGAGAAAGGAAAAGTCTTTGACCAGGGATGGGCGCAGCTTTCCAAAAAATTTGATACACTAATAAAAAAGTATGATCGAGCGCTTCAGGGAGCCTCCGGCAAAGGGATGATCGTGCCTCATTTGGCCTTCTCCTATTTGGCCCGCGATTATGGACTCAACCAACAGGGCTTGCAGGGTCTCCTGGCCGACGGCCAGCTAAGTGCGGACCGAGTAAAAGAAATCATTGATTTTGCTCAAAAAGAAAAGCTTCATACGATTTTTTATGATGGCTATGGAGACAAGGGAGAGGCAATGCGTTTAGCCCAGGAAATGAAAGCAGAAGCCCTGCCGCTCTATACGCTGGAATCCATCTCCGAGACCGACCGAAAACAAGGAGCTGATTATTTCACTTTGATGGAGAAGAACCTTCAATCATTGGTTAACTCCTTTCAGTAAAGGATGGCTATGCAAGATACTGTTTATGAATTGAATCACGTTTTTTTCTCGTATGAGCATACGCCTGTGCTTCAGGACGTTTCCCTTCGGGTGGACCAGGGGGATTATATCGGGATTATTGGCAGCAATGGGGGTGGCAAGTCCACCCTCATGCGCTTGCTTACCGGAGAGCTGAAAGCAGATCAGGGCCAGCTTCGAGTCTTTGGCCATTCCACTTTTCAGAAGGAAGACCGGCTCAAGATTGCCTATGTGCCTCAGATGAATCCCACGGATGAGGGCACTTTTCCGCTCTCCTGCTGGGAATTGGTCGCCACAGGCTTGGTGGGCGGACTTTTTCCCCGCTTCTATCTCCGCGAGGAGGACCGAAAAAAAGTGGATTTTTCCCTTCGTCATTTAGGTATGGAAGCCTATCGGGATCAGAATTTCCACGCCCTATCCGGAGGTCAGCGACAAAGGATCCTGATTGCCAAGGCCCTGGTCAATGAGCCCAAGGTTTTGCTCCTGGATGAGCCGACGGTGGGCATCGATGAGGCCTACAAACAGATCCTCTTTGAAACGCTGGATCATATGAACCAGGTCCATCACATCACGGTGATCATGGTTACCCATGAAGTAGACCTGGGCCAGGCGCATTGGAAAAAAACCTTTCGAATTGCTCATCATGGATTGGAGGTCTTATGTTCGCCTATGCTTTTATGAGACGTGCCCTTGTCGTTGGACTTCTATTGGGATTGATCATTCCTTTGATGGGGGTGGTGGTGATCAATCGCCGCACTGCAACCATAGGAGATGCGCTAGCCCATACCTCTCTTGCAGGGATTGGCCTTTCTTTGATGGCCGGCTTTGCGCCCCTGCTCGGCGCCGTCCTTATGACGCTCCTGGGGGCCTTTTCCATCGAGTTTCTACGACGTAAATTTTCCAAAAACGGGGATCTTGCGACCGCTATGGTCCTTTCGGTCGGGGTCGGTCTGGCCTCTCTTTTTTCTGATTTTGCGCCCGTGGGCGCCAATCTGGAATCCTACCTCTTCGGCTCTATCATGGCGACTTCGGATCTAGAACTGGGTTTGGTTTTTATCTTGAGCTTGTTGGTGGTGGGCTCCTTTCTTTTCTTCTACTATCCGCTGCTGTTTATCAGTATGGACCCGGTTGGCGCTTCCATCTCCGGTTTACCGGCCCGGTGGATTGACAGCTTTTTTACCGTTCTTTTGGCGCTTACGATCTCCCTCTCAGCGAAAACCATTGGCATTTTGATGGTTTCCTCGCTGCTTATTTTACCAGTCGCCTCGGCCATGCTTTTTTGTCGCAGCTACCGGAAGACTTGCCTCTGGGCGGTAGCCTTTGGTCTTCTTCTGGTCATAAGTGGCCTTCTGCTGTCCTATTATTTTTCGTTAAAACCAGGTGGGGCGATCGTTTTAATGGGCGTGGGCGTTTTCGTGCTTTGCCTATTACTTCGAAGGCTGCTTCCAGGCCGCGGTCAAGCAAACGATTGAAAAAAGTATTTGTAAAGGCAGAAAGGAACGGGTGGTTCGGTTATAATAGGGAAGAGAAAAATTTTTCCATAGGAGGTCGTCTATGTCAGCGACAATAAAAAAATTGGTGTTTATTTTCCTGGGTGCCTTTACAATGGCGATTGGTGCAACTTATTTCTATGTGCCCTATGACCTGGCAGCAGGAGGCATTTCCGGCCTCTCGATTATCATTAACCATATTTATCCTCAGCTTTCCGTCGGCGGCCTGATGAACATGGGGAATATACTATTCTTTATCATTGGCTTTATTTTTTTGGGGAGAAGCTTTGGCATTTTCACCATCTTTGGCGCTTTTTCCTATTCCATTCCAGTATATATCATGGAGCATTATTTCCAGGTTGCACAGCCTGTGACGGACTCTCCCATTGTGGCCATGGCTATCGGGGCCATCCTGCACGGGATCGGGCTGGCGATTGTTTTCCAGCAAAACGCATCCACAGGCGGGTCAGATATTATTGTGAAAATCATGAATGTATATATGGGCGTTAACCTAGCGGCGGGCGTGACCATTACGGATGGGGTCGTCGTCATGCTCTCTGGGATGTTCATCTCGATGAATCAGGCTCTTTATGCAGTGCTCGCCATTTTGCTTCAGAGCGTGGTACTCGACTATGTGATCGCCGGTTACGATCGACGTCTGGTTATGAATATCATTACACAAAACAAGGAAGCAGTTTGTGACTATATCATGCATGATATTCAGCGCGGGGTGACCCTGACCCAGGCCCGGGGCGGTTTTAGCAAAAAGAATCAGGAGATCATTGTCACCATCGTACAGAAGCAGGAATATACCAAGATTCGAACCTTTATGGAAGAACATGATCCCAAGGCCTTTGTCTATGTATACAATGCCAACGAAGTAATGGGGGAAGGGTTTACCCTCCCGCGTGCCTTGGGTGCGGCCCAGGTCACGCAAAATTCGGTTCCATCTGTCTAGAAGCAATCGAATGAAAAAGCATAGGGACAGAAAGGGGCGTTGCAGATGGAAGTAGGTCACCAACAAAAATTAAAGGTACTGCGTTTTCGGCCCATAGGCGCCGTCCTGACGGGCAATATTCTTTTGCCTAAAAAAGAAGTACCCGAGGATTGCCATGAGGGCAGCGAGCTGGAGGTCTTTGTTTATACCGACAGCGAAGATCGCATCATTGCTACGACAAGGAAGCCAAAGCTTGAACTGGGAGGGCTGGCCGTGCTGCGCGTGGTGGCCCAAACGAAAATTGGCGCCTTTTTAGATTGGGGCTTGGAGAAGGATTTATTTTTGCCCAGGGGGGAGCAGGTGGGTAAAATCAAGCTGGACGATCTGATTCTGGTGGCGTGCTATCAGGATGCGATGGGCCGTTTGGCAGCCACTTGCAAGGTTCGTCCCTATTTTAAAAAGCCCGATACGCTCAAGGAAAATGACCGTTTGCGCGCACAGGTCTATGCCACCCATCCCGAATTTGGCGCTTATTGCCTGGTTGAAGGAAAATATAACGGATTAATTGCCCCGGATCAGAGGAATGGGATATTAAAAATAGGAGAGGAAGTCACTTGTCGACTGACGCATATGAAACCGGATGGGAAACTGGATCTTTCGATGAAGGCGCAAGCGTACCAGCGTTTGGATGAGGATGCCGGCATTATTTATCGAACGCTTTCCGCCAACCATGGCTTTTTGCGTGTCAACGATCACACGGATCCGGAGGCCATCAAGATGCTTTTTGGCCTTTCGAAGGGGCAGTTTAAGCGCGCCTTGGGCCGGCTTTTAAAAAACGGATCCGTTGTTTTCCAAGAAGATGGGATTGCCCTGGGACGGGATCGTCATGATCGAAAATAAGGAAGCGCATCCTTTTCAACAGGATCCACCGATCGTCTTTGATACGAACCACCCCGTATTTGACTATTTTAAAAAAATTAGTCAAATTCCCCGCCTATCCGGTCATGAAAACCGGATGAGTCAGTCTCTTGTCGCCTGGTGTCGCGCTCTGGGCTATCTGGTGCGGCAGGATGCCTATGGCAATGTACTGGTAGATTACCCGGGGCGGCCAGCAGAACAGGCTGTTTCTGTGATTCTTCAGGCCCATATGGATATGGTGCCGGCCAAGGCAAAAGATGTGGAGCATGATTTTTCCGCCGATCCCCTGCGCCTGAAGGAGACAAACGGTTGGCTGGAAGCGGAGGGAACCAGTCTGGGTGCCGATTCTGGGATGGGAATGGCCCTGGCCCTGGCCTATCTGGCTTCCTACCCAAAGGGACCCCGCCTGCGGGTGCTATTTACCAAAGGGGAGGGCTTGAGCATGGCTGGCGCGCAGGCCTTAGCCGCGGCTGATCTTCAAGGAAGGTTCCTGATCAACCTGGACGGGGAGGAAGAAGGGGTGGCCATCGATGCCTCAGCCGGGTATGAGATCCTGCACTATGGTTTGCCTATGGACTGGACACCCCTGGATGAGGTATGGGCCTTCCTGTCAGTGAGCCTGACGGGGCTGAAGGGCGGTCATTCTGGTGCGGACATTCTGGATGTCCATAGCCATGCCATTAAAAGCTTAGCGCAATGGATCCGCCTAGTCGGGGAGCAGACGCCGATTCGTCTGGTTGCAATCGATGGAGGTGCTCGAAACAATTTCATCCCCCAGGAGGCCAGGGCCATTTTGGCCTATCCTCGCGACCAGGAGGGCGTTTTATTGGAGCAGATGGCTGCTGTTCGAGACCAGCTGCTATCGGTCCTCTTGCGATCAGATCGCGATGCCAATTTCACCTGGGACGCCACCGAAAAAAGAGCGCGTGCCATGAGCCCCGTCCTTGGTCAAAAAGTGCTTTCGCTGATTGAAAGCATGCCTCATGGCGTTCAGCATCTTTTTGAAAATCAGGAGGAGGTGGCTGCGTCGATCAACCTGGCTCGCGTCCAGACGAGCGCGGAAGCAGTATGTTTTTGGGTGAGCTATCGGTCCTATACCTATTCCGCCCTTCATCAGATGCGTGAACAGGTGGGGGAGCTTGTCCAGGTATTTGGTGTAGAAGCTGAGCAGGTGGGCGGTTTTCCGATTTGGGCGCGATCAGAGCGATCCTTCCTGCGCAAGACCTATCGCCGTCTATATCAGGAGCTCAGTGGTAAAGAGGCACTGGTCAAACGGGTACATTATGGGTTAGAATGCGGTGTTTTTGCGCAGAAGAATCCAAACCTGGATTTACTCTCCATCGGTCCTACCGTAGAGGAGGGACAGTCACCAGATGAGCGAGTGGATCTGGGTTCCTGTTTGAGGACCTTTTCCTTACTACATCATTTGGTAGAAGAAATTTCAAAAGGTCCTACTGAACTTGAGCGGGAACGGGTATAATAGAAGCAATTAAACATCACAAAACGGCCAGTAGCCGGCCAGAGGGAGGCATTATGTCAGATCAACGTAAAGAAGACCATTGCGACTGCGAACATGGACACTGCGAATGCGAGCAGGAGTCCTGTGATTGCGATCAGGAGACCATCATTCTCACCCTGGAGGATGATAGCGAAGTAGAGTGCGAGGTGTTGAGCATCTTCCCCTTTGAGGAAAAGGAATATATCGCCCTTTTGGCGGTAGACGACGCTGATGGTCGCATCTTGCTCTATGAGTTCGAAGAGAGCGAAAAGGACGATGAGGTGGAGCTCTCCATGATTGAAAGTGAGGAGGAGTTTGACCGCGTCGCAGATTATCTGGATCAATTAATGGAAGAGGAAGAGGATGACCTGATCGATGAGGATCAGGATCAGGAATAAAAGGAAGGAGAACCAGTCATGCTGACCTTTGTGTTAGGACCCTCCGGATCCGGCAAAACAAATTGGCTCATTCAGGAGGCCAATGAAGAAAAAAGAGCCGGAAATGGCAATATTGTCTTTGTGGATTCGGATAATGCCCAAATTTTTTCTTTGGATCATGATGTCCGTCTCATTGATGCGCATGAGTTTGGCGTGGACAACCTGGACCGCTTTGAAGGATTTTTGGGCGGCATCATTGCCAGTGATTATGATATTGAAAAATTATATCTCGATGGGATCTACGATTTGATCGCGCTGGATAAAGCCTTGCCGGACCTGATTCCCCGCCTTCGCCGCTTATCGGATCGCAACAACGTTCGAATTTATATGGGCTTGGATCGGAAAAAAGAAGATTTTCCGCCCGATGCGGACATTGAAGTTGTCGAGCTGACCCAAGAATAAGCACAGGACAAGCGGCGCTTCCCGGGGAGCGTCGCTTTTTTCATCTGACAGGAGGGGGCATGCGGGAAATCACGATTGGGCCAAATGACGGGCAACAACGGCTGGACCGTTTTTTGGCCAAGTATTTGCCCAAGGCCAGCGGGTCTTATTTACAGAAGATGATCCGACAGAAAAAGATTAAAAGAAATCATAAAAGAACGGCTCCCGATGTCCTCATCCAAGCGGGGGATCTTCTCTCGTTTTATATTTATGAGGAAGTGTTAGAAGAGTTAGAAGAGGACCTACCGCCCGCCCCCTCCCGAGTAAAATTATCGATACTATATGAAGATGACCAGATCTGTATTATTGATAAACCGCCCGGCTTGCTCTCTCATGCTGCTTCTGCCAGGGATTACGGCCATAATGTGGCAGATGCACTGACCCATCATTTAATTGAGGAGGGGGCCTATCACCCCCGTCAGGAGCATTCCTTTACCCCTGCTTTAGCGAATCGGCTGGATTTTAATACGGGGGGGCTTTTGATTGGCTTAAAAACACATGCCGCTGCTTTGTCCATCAATCGGGCCCTTCAGGAGGGGCGTATTATCAAGTATTATCGCGCCTACTGCCATGGCGCTTATGAGGGGCCAGAGCGGATTGAGCAGAGGCTGAAAAAAGAGGGCCAAACGATGATCTGTCATAGAGAGGGGCAGGAGGCGATCACCGAGCTGAAAGCCCTGGTGGTGCGCCCTCGCTGGTCCTATCTGCGCATCAAGCTCTTAACGGGTCGTTACCACCAGATTCGCGCCCATCTCGCAGGGGTTGGCCATCCCCTGGTAGGTGACCATCGCTACGGGGGAGGAGGGGAAGGCTTTTCCCATCAGCTTTTGCTTTCCTCCGGCCTTGTGTTTGGTCCCATCGAAGGCTTGCCAGAGTTAGAAGGGATGGAGATTCACTCGCATCAGCTTCCCTCCTTTGACCAGCTGCAAGCCCAGGTGGATCAAGCGCTGACGGCCAGGTCGAATAAAGATAAAAAAGGATTTGGTTATGAACGATAAGAAAGGAGCAGACATGGCGGTGAAGATCCTCCTAGTCGAAGATGAGGAAGCCATTCGTAAGTTTACTAAAATTAATCTGGAGCAGGAGGGCTGGCGGATCTTTGAAGCAGAGAGTGGGGAAGAGGGACTGCGTCTGGCTCGGTCAGAGGCCATGGATGTGGCGATTCTTGATCTCATGCTGCCTGGGATCTCCGGCTATGAGGTTTGCGAATGCCTCCGCTCCGAAATGCCAGAAATGGGCATCATTATGTTAACCGCCAAGAGTCAGGATGTGGATCGAATTTTAGGGCTGGAAAAGGGAACCGATGATTATATGATAAAGCCCTTTAACCCCCATGAGCTGATCCTTCGGGTCAAATCCCTGTTGCGTCGCCTTCAAATCGATGCGCCTGATCCGGGCCACCTCCTCAAGGAAGGTCCCTTTACCCTGGATCTATCGGCCCGCACTTTTTACAAAAATGGCCAGGAAATTGATTTAACCCCAACGGAGCTCTCCATTATTCGTCTTTTTTTTGAGCATGCCGGCCAGGCCCTCAGTCGAACACAGATCCTGAAGGCCATCTGGGGCGAAAATTATAATGGCGAGACGAAAATTGTGGATGTCAATATTCGACGAATTCGATCCAAGGTGGAAGAAAACGCCGCAAAACCCGTCAATCTGGAGACGGTGTGGGGGGTAGGTTACCGGTGGAAGAAAAGCAATTAGATCTTGCCGAAAGAAGGGAGAGCCTTCGCAAAAATACCCATGCCTTGACCGACTCGGTCAGTTTTCGCGTCATGGGTCTGTTCGTTTTGGTGATTTTCATCGTGATCATGGTTTTTGAGCTCTTCTATTACCACGTTACGAAAAACTCCTACTATGACAATGTGGTGGCCACCCTTTCCACTCAGGCCAGCTACAATTCTGAGCTCTATCTGACTTATTTATCGAACGAGGACCTCAATACCGTGGTCGTTGAAAATAAAAACCAGTTTTACCGGTCCACCCCTTGTCAGGTCCAGATCCTTTCGAACTCCGGCCTTGTGATCTATGACAGCCTGGCCAGCCAGGATTTAGGAAGGACGCTGCGCAGCAGTGATGTTTTGGAGGCGAAGGAAAATAAGGTCGGCCACTTGGTATATCGTCCAGCCTATACGGATGAACAGGTCCTTTCCTTATCCCAGCCTTTGTGGAGTCAAACCAATCAGGTGGGCATTTTGCGACTGACCACCTCTCTAAATGAGGTCAATGGGCAAATCAATCAAAGGCTTGCGGTCTCTTTGCTCTTCTCCTTTTTTGCCCTTTTGGTCGGGGTCGGGATTTCCTATTTTGTTTCCCGTTCGATCCTGCGCGAGATCACAGATTTGACCAAGGTGGCCAATAAATTGGCTGATGGACAGCTGGGGGTCCGGGCGAACGAGCATAATATGGGAGAAATCGGGGATTTGGCGCGGACCATGAACATCATGTCTGATAACCTTCAGGAGAAGGACCAGATTAAAAATGATTTTATTTCTTCTGTATCACACGAATTGCGCACGCCCATGACCTCTATTAAGGGATGGGCTATCACCCTGCAAACGCCGGGGATCACGGAAGAGATTCAAAAAGAAGGCTTAAAAATCATTGAAAAAGAATCCGAGCGCCTTTCCGCGATGGTGGAGGATCTGCTTGATTTTTCGCGTTTTTCATCGGGCCGCCTCAAGCTAACAAAAAGAGAAATGGACGTGGTAGAGGTGATGAATCATCTGATTACTCAGATTCGGCCTCGTACCAGGGAAAAAGAAATTGATGTGGTCTATCACTATTCTGAAAATTCCATTGTGATAGTGGCAGATGACAATCGAATTAAGCAGATGCTTTTAAATATTTTGGATAATGCCATTAAATTCACCCCGAACGGCGGCGTGATCTTTTGCGAGATTGAAAAAGAAGCGGATCAGGTCCAAATCAGCATCACGGATACTGGCATTGGCATTCCAAAGGAGGAGATTAAATTGGTGACTGAGCGCTTCTGGAAGGGCTCATCCTCCATGTCCCATTCGGGTTTAGGTCTTTCGATCTGCGAAGAAATTGCGAAGGCACACGGAGGGAGCTTGTCCATTCGCTCGCAGGTGGATGTTGGGACCAAGGTCATCATGACCCTGCCCATCCAGCAGGTATAGGAGGTGGTTATGAAAAAAGAACGAAAGATGAGATCTTTTGGCCTTTTCCTGGTCTGCCTACTTCTGCTGTTTTCTATGAATGCTTGCCGTTTTGAGGGGCGTGATGTCAATACTGTGACGCTCGATACCATCCGTTCTCCCAAAAATAAACACCTTTTATTAGAAGGGGTCTGGCGAGTTTCCGAGGTTCGAGAGAGTGGCGAGCGCAGGCAAAAAAAACAGGCCTTTCGCAAGGGCGAAAAGCTTTATCTGGCTTCAAGTATGGTGGCCATTGGCGATTATATGACCCGTCAGCCACAGTTTTCCGGCAAGCAGATTAACCTGGGAGACTATCTTCGCTCTCGTCTCATTCCACTGACAGGGGATGCAACAGAGGATGCGTCCGCGCGGGTCCTCATGATCCGAGACGGAAGTGATTTTTCACTCGATATCATTCAAACGCCCAATAACCGCGTTTTTTTCATCTATGATACGGTTCAATATGATCTGGTTCAGGAAAAAGAGCATGTGCCGGATGAGATTTTTCGGCGCTATATCCATTTTACAGTCGCAAAGGAAAGCAAGCATCCGGGTCAGACTAGTAAACAAAAAAAATTGGTCCTTTTTGGCCTCCGCGAGAGTAAAGAAGATGGCTCGGGACAGAAGCGGGATTTTTATAGCAGCTATCTCGTATGGTCTGATCCGGATAAAAAAAGGCCGATTGTCTATAAAACAAACGGCTTGTTTTTGATGGATAGCGAAAATCAGGGCCGCCTACTGACCTATCAGTCTTCGGAAGTTGACCCGAAAACGGATCAAAGGAGGGGCTTTTTTTTCTATAATCTCATCGGAGAGGAGCCCAGCAAATCCAACCGTGTATTGAATGATCGACTGGGCCGACAGCTGACCTATGTAGGAAATAACATCGTTTCTTTTTCCAGAAGGGACGTAAGAAATGGGGGCAAGGGCCCCCGCCTTTATGAATTATTTCATCTGGAGGAGATGGACCAGGCCAAGGCGCTCTCGGTTTTAGATATTGCCGGAAAATCCGAGGTTACAGCCTTTCGAGATCAGATTTTGACCCAACGGTCTTATTCGGATCCGCAGGGCCTCATCCAGAGCCGGGAAGAGGAGATTGACTATCGAAATATTGGGATTATGCGGTCGAACACCAATTGGTCTTTTATTACTTCGAAGCTCTGGCGAGTCGGCGATCGTTATGTACCGGCCCTGATTCCCATCAACCTGACTACGGAACTGGCTCTTTTTGACCTGCCCAAGGAGCCCATTTCCTGGTCCAAGGTAACCACCCGCTTTAGTAATGCGCAAACGGCAT
Organism: uncultured Tissierellia bacterium; assembly: GCA_902489145.1. Taxonomy (GTDB): domain Bacteria; phylum Bacillota; class Clostridia; order Tissierellales; family Peptoniphilaceae; genus Kallipyga. The sequence goes on from CABTYV010000004.1 coordinate 35,681, forward strand.
CCTCTGGACCTGAGAAGGATCAATATTTGGTAAAAACAGAAGATGAACTCCATTATTTCGAATCGGAAGAGAATCCAAACTCAGCTTTACTTTCAATCCAGTTGGCATCTGATTCTAGTCTGGTCTCCTTACGCTATGCGCGGGGAGAGGCGGCGGAGAAAATACGGACGGCCTTTTTAACCCTGCCCCTTTCGCAGGCGCAGGTGCTCTACCAGGAGGGACGTTAGCGTTTGTCGGGCGTAAGAGCGAGAAGACCCTCCAGTTCCTTTGCCGAATAGGATGCATCGCTTAGGGCTTTTTTTTGGGCGTGGCTGAGCCTTTTAATAGCTGCCTCCAAACGCATCGCTTCCCTGCGATCTGAAAAGGTCCATGAGGCCAGTAGCTTAACAGGGCGTCTGGATCTTGTGTATTTGGCCCCCCTTCCTTCATTATGGCAGCGAATGCGTTGCGTTAGAGATCGCGCATAGCCGGTGTAATAGCTTCCATCGGCACAAAGGAGGAGGTAGGTGGTATAGGTCTTTTTTTCTTCATCCATCCTGTTCACCTGCTTCCTGATCCTTCCTTCGCTTGTTGAGCTCCGATCGGATCATGGCCGAAGGGAAGCCCTGGCGGAGGAGGGCGGCATAGGTGCGATCAAAGGTCTTAGGATCTCGAAGATCTCGCTTGCCATATTTTTTTTGCCAGGTTCTGGCCAGTCGTCTTTCCTCGTCTTCCGGTGAAAGCTGATCTAGGGCCCGGTTAATATCTTCTGAAGAGAGTCCCTTTTGGTAGAGCATGGCCCGGATCTTTTTTTGGGACCAGTCCTTGCTTCGCCCCTTTTCCATGGCGTAGCGCAGAGCATAGGATGAATCATCCAAGAGGCCACGTGCAACCAGCCAGCTTAGGGTCGTTTCAATGATACCTTCACTTAGGCGGGCCCTGCGGAGCTTGTCTCGGACCTGCGCACAGGTTCGGGGCTGGTAGAGGGCATAGCGTTCTGCCATAATTCGCGCTCGCAGGCGTTCATCCTCTTCTACAATTTGTGCCAGCTCCTGCTCACTCAGCTCATCCCCCTGATGGCGGCCAAGGGAGAGATAGCACTCATAGGAGACCCAATAGCGTGCGCCATTGGCCATTTCAAATTGAAAACAAGCCGTTTGATCCTGATAGGTCACCTTGTGCAATTGCATCTTTTTTGGTCCTTTCTTTCCGGAATTGGCCGGTATCCCCTTTACCTTCTTTCCTATTATGATACACTAAAGCGGCCTCAACGGTGTTCCGAAGGGGCCTGGGGAAGGAAGTACGATAAAAATAATCCAGAATAGGAGCAATTATGGCTGATATTCAGTATGAAGTAGTGGAACGTCTGGGCGTTTTAAGTGAGGATGCAAAGGGGTGGACGAAAGAACTGAACCTGGTATCCTGGAATGAACGGGACGCAAAATACGATCTTCGTTCGTGGAATGGAGATCACAGCCGGATGTCCAAGGGGATTACCTTCACGAAGGAGGAGGCGCAGGTTCTGCTCTCCCTGCTTCAGGATGAATTCCAATAATCTAGCCTAGGAGCGGGGGATGGAAGAGGTTGAGATTAAACTGATCGGTTGTGATGAAGCACGCTTACGCCGGGAAATTCTGGCCAGGGGTGGCCGCCTGGATCGAGAGGAAAGGCAGGTCAATACGCGCATCTCTTCGGACCGCTTGCCCATTGAAGGAGACCGCTACCTAAGATTGCGAGCTGTCTCTTCCGGCCAGGAGCCCGTTCGCTACGAGCTTACGCTGAAGGAAAGACAGGAGCGGGGGGACGCCCGGATCAATGAAGAATATACGGTGACGGTTTCGGATGGCCCTGGCTTACTGGAAATTTTTAGACGAATTGGCCTGGATCGTCAGGAAACGGGACGAAAAAAGCGGGTTCGCTATCTGTACCGCGACTTTCGCATTGAGTTTGATTGCTGGGATTCAAAGACCCTCTCCTATCCATACGTAGAGGTCGAGGGCCCTAGTCCGGAAGCCCTGGAGGACTTTCTTCAAGCCTTTCAGATCCCGAAGGAATGCGTATCGACTCGCTCTATTGGTGAACTGCGGGAGGAAGAGGCTCGGAAGCGAGCGGAAGCAAATTGACAAGTCTTTTTGCTCATTTTATAATTTTCCAGCAGGAGCTAGGAACCCTGCTCTATTTTTAAGGAGTATGTTATGGAACAAGAAAAAAACATCATCACGAAAGAAGGCTACGAGGAGCTCAAGGAAAAGCTCAACTATCTTAAAACGGTAGAACGTCCGGAGGTCACGGAGAAAATCAAGGTGGCGCGGGGCTTTGGCGACCTCTCCGAAAATGCCGAATACGATGCGGCGAAGGAGGAGCAGGCGAAGCTGGAGGGACAGATCCAGGAATTAGAGCATATTCTGGAAATCTCAGAGATTGTCGATACCAGCAAGGACAGCCAGGATGAGGTTCATCTGGGCTCCCAGGTGCGGGTGTTGGATCTCGAATATAAGGAAGAGCTGGTCTTCACGCTAAAAGGCGTCACCGAGGCCAATCCTCGCAAGCATATTATTTCGATTGAATCTCCGCTCGGAAAAGCACTCCTGGGACATAAAAAAGGCGATACGGTAAATGTGGAGGCGCCCGTGGGCAAGCTCCAATATGAGATACTTGAGATTCTCTCTTAGTCGTAGGACGACCGGTTGCAGAGCGGCTTGAGGATGATAAGAAGGGGAGTGGCTATGGCCAGACAAGAATTGACCGATAATGAACTGATCCGCATTCGGAAAGAGAAGCTGGAAAAATTAAAAAAAGAGGGCAAGGATCCCCATCAGATTACCAAATATGAGGTGACAGCACACAACGATCAGCTGATCGCCCAGTTCGATGAATATGAGGGTCAAAGGGTCCGCATTGCCGGACGCATTTTAGCCAAAAGAGGACACGGAAAAATTTCCTTTTTAGATGTCCAGGATGGCTTTGCCCAGATCCAGGTCATCGCCCGTTTCAACGAAATGGACGACTTCTCCGTCATCGGGGATTTAGATATCGGCGATATCATAGGGGTCGAAGGGGAGGTTATGGCTTCTCAGCGCGGAGAGAAGTCTATCGGCGCTCATTCGATTTTGCTTCTTACCAAGAGCCTGACCCCTCTGCCAGAAAAATTTCATGGATTAAAGGATCCTGATTTGCGCTATCGTAAGCGCTATGTGGATCTGATCATGAATCCAGAGGTCAAGGATGTCTTCCTGCTGCGATCTAAAATTATCTCGGCCATCCGTTCTTTTTTAGATGAGCAGGGATTTTTGGAGGTGGAGACCCCTATCCTCAATACCATTGCCGGTGGCGCTACCGCTCGTCCTTTTATCACGCATCATAACACCCTAGATATTCCTATGTACCTGCGCATTGCGAATGAACTTTACCTGAAAAGGTTGATCGTGGGGGGCTTCGACCGGGTGTATGAAATGGGCCGGATGTTCCGAAATGAGGGAATGGATGCCACCCACAATCCAGAATATACCGCAATCGAGCTTTACCAGGCCTATACCGATTATGAAGGGATGATGCGGCTGACCGAAGCGCTGGTTGCCCACGTTTGCCAGTCTCTTTATGGGACCTGTCTCATTTCCTATCAGGGCCGCGAGATCGACTTTACGCCACCCTGGAACCGGATTACGATGGTCGAAGCGGTTCAGCAATATGCAGGCGTCGATTTTTCTCAAATTCGTGATGACGTGGAGGCTCGGAAGCTGGCTGATGCTCACCATATTGAATATCAAAAACAGGAAGGCTGGGGCAAAATCCTTTCGCTTTTCTTTGAGCAATATGCCGAAGAAAAGATGATTCAGCCCTGCTTTGTCTACGAGTATCCTGTGGAAATCTCACCCTTAGCCAAGCGCGATCCCAAACAGAAGGACATGACGGAGCGTTTTGAGGCCTTTGTCAATGGCAAGGAGATTGCCAATGCATTCTCTGAGCTCAATGATGCCCAGGATCAGTATGAACGCTTCCTCCACCAGGTCGCTCTGCGTCAGGGTGGCGATGAGGAAGCCGGAATGATGGATGAGGACTTTATCAACGCCCTGGAAATTGGGCTGCCACCGACCGGTGGCTTGGGAATTGGGATTGACCGCTTGATCATGCTTCTGACCAACCAGTCCTCGATTCGTGATGTGCTGCTTTTCCCGACCATGAAACCCTTGGATACACCAAATGACAAGAATGGTGTACAGAAATCCGAAGAGGCTGCAACAGTAGAGACGGCGTCTGAAGAGGATCCGGCGGTGAATGCGAACGATCCTTCCATGCCGATCTTTGATGCGAAAAAGCCTGACTTTAACAGCCTCGTGATCGAGCCGCTGTTTGAGGATCTTGTTGACTTTGAGACCTTCAGCAAGTCCGATTTCCGTGCCGTTAAGGTCAAGGACTGCGTCGCAGTTCCCAAGAGCAAGAAGCTGCTGCAGTTCACGCTGGACGATGGAACCGGCACAGATCGCACCATTTTAAGCGGAATTCACGCATATTATGAACCTGAACAGCTCATCGGCAAGACCTGCATCGCCATCACGAATCTGCCCCCTCGCAAGATGATGGGCATCAATTCCTGCGGAATGCTGATCAGTGCCGTTCACAAAGAAGGCGAAGAAGAAAAACTTCATCTGCTGATGGTAGACCCGAGCATTCCGGCAGGCGCAAAGCTGTACTAATAAGTACACCATGGCATGTACTCTTATGGTATAGACATGGATGCCAAGCCAGAAAGATACTTCCGTGCATGGACGTTGCGCGGTACCATGCATATCCATGAGGTTAGCGATTATGACCTCTATATGCATGAGGGCAATCATTCTCCCTACATGAAAGAATATTGGGACGATCATTTCGTTGTCTCCCATGCGGTCAAGTGCCAAGCCGAGGCTCAGATGCTGCGCCTGATCGAGGCCGGTGTCGCAAAAAGAAAAGATATCGTTAGATCCTTTCAGGAAAGCGGAGCGTCGAAGGAAACGATGGATTATTTGTTAAATGCATGGGGTGGACTTCCCCGCATCCTCATGGAACGGGGTGAGATCATTCAGACCGTCTCCGACGATCTTTCCTATGCTTTTGCGCCGAAAATGTCAGTCATGACGGCGGAACAGGCAGAGCTCGAACAGATGAAGCGGAATCTTGAAAACTGTGCCCCATGCTCTGTCAGTGATGCCGTTTACTTTTTTCGCTATACAAGAGCAAAGGCAAAAAGGCTGATGGAGCAATGTGTCTCGACCTCATTGGGTATGCTGATCTGGAAGGATGGCGTTGTCCATAAGCATACGGAAGCAGCCGTGATTCAAAAGCCACAAATGCGATTTTCGTACTGCCGGGGTTTGATCCACTCCTGGTAGGACACGAGAAAAGAGAGAACGGAATGATACCAGCGGAGCATCTTCGTGATATTTACAATCTCCAGGGGATCATCAAACCGGTCATCATACATAAGGGACAATGCATTGCCACATGGACTGTACGGAAAGATACGATCTACATCAAACCGTTTCAGGCTGACAACAAAGCCGCCTGTGAACGGGCGGAGAAACAGATTCGGAACCTCACGCAGTGCAGTGAGTGCAGATATGAATAACATGGTAGATTATGAAAAACACTTTCGCGTGTACTGCGAAGAAAACAGTTTAACGATCAACCTTTCCTACGACATGCCGGAGGGATATGAAACGGCCAACGGTACGTTTGATCCAACTGTCAATACGCTGTTCATCAACAAAGAGATGCGCCAATCTCAACCGGAGTACGAGCAGATGTTCTATCTGTTTCATGAGCTTCGCCATGCCTTGCAGTATTTGCACCCGGAGCGCTTTGACGGGCTGATTTCCAGGAGCCGCCTCTATGTCATCCAATATGATGGAATTTGTTATAAACTCGTTGACGGCAAATGGAAAGAATGCAAGCTCGATGGATCAATAGACTATTTCACGGAACTATATCTTGGACAGCCCTATGAACGGGACGCAAATGACTGCGTATGAGAAGGTGAAGGAGCTTTTGGGAGATTCGCCGGAGCTTCAGGAACTCCATGCGTTCTGGACGCCGAAGAAAGCAGTAGAGGATCAGGCGTATGAGGAACTGTACCTGCAGATTGATAAAATGATAGTAGAAGCAAATGAATCAGAAGATACATCTCCAGCCGATAGATAGGATGCTCCTTCACGAATACTATAAGGGCTTCGTTATGGATGCGGAGATCTTTATGGACATGAGGAATTTTCGGGAGTATACCTACGCCCCCGAGAGAGTTGACGCATATTTTGACAGGCTCCAGTCGCAGAAAGATCGCGTGGATTTTCTGATTATGAAGGACGAAAAACCGATTGGAGAAATCGCCTTGAAGCACATAGACGAAACGGCAAGGCAATGTGAACTGTCCATCCACTTGCAAAACGATTCCGTCAAGAATAAAGGATATGGGACGCAGGCGGAACGTCTGATTCTGGAATATGCATTTCAGACACTGGGAATGACGGCGGTAATTGCCGATTCCGTTCTCAAGAACAAGAGAAGCCAACACACACTGGAGAAGGTAGGGTTTCAAGAAACCGGCAGGGATGATACTTTCGTATATTACAGAATCTCTCAATCTGACTGGCTCAAACTTATCAACATGTTTGATTGCGCTGGCTTCATACAAGCAGTATTGAAACAGAACAGAACGGAGATCCGCTCATATTTTGCCGATGACGCTGTAATCAACTGGCACTGCACAAATGAATGCTTCACGGTGGACGAATACATCATTGCAAACTGCGAGTACCCTGGAAAATGGGACGGTGAAATAGAAACTGTTCACCAGGCAGATGATCTATTTGCCGTTGTTACAAAGGTCTATCCCAAGGATAGCACTGCTTCCTTCCATTGCGTATCATTCATCCGGTGCCGCAACGGGAAAATAGCGTCACTGGATGAATATTGGGCAGATGACGGAGCGCCGCCAAAATGGCGGAGCGATATGAAGATCGGAAAGCCGATTTCTGAGGAACGCATATGAGATTATTATTTGAGATAGATAAAAAAGACTATGAACACTGCACCCGCCATTTCGTTCGCAACTCCGCCCGCAGCATTATCATAAGAGATGGAAAAATCGCCATGATCCACAGTCCGAAATATGATTATTACAAGTTTCCGGGTGGCGGCATTGAAAACGGAGAGAACCCAGTGGAAGCAATGATCCGAGAGACGCGGGAGGAAGCCGGACTTGTGGTCAAACCTGAGACGGTCAAGGAATACGGCTATGTCCACCGGATTCAGCGGAGCGACATGGATTCCTCCGAATGCTTTGTTCAGGATAATTACTACTATCTGTGCGAAGCGGAGCCGGAAGCAGTTCGGCAGGATTTGGACGCTTACGAAGCGCAGGAAGCCTATACTTTGGAATACGTAGCGCCCTTGATGGCAATTCAAAAGAACCGCAGCGTGGGCACCAGCCCATATAATCCCATGATGTTTGAAAGAGAAGCAATGGTGTTGGAACTACTGATATCTGAAGGATACTTTTGATATATGCCCGCGTTTTGCTCAGGAAGGAAACGAACGCCTTTAGACCATGAGTAAGGAGATTGAAATGAATCTCAGCGAACCTTTGATACGGGAAATGACATTAGCTGATCTGGATGATTTGTACGCACTTCTTTCAGATAGTGAAGTCATGCGGTATATTGAGCCGCCTTTTTCAAAGGAACAAACAAAGCAATTTCTCGTGGATGCCGGACTTTCTGAAAAGTCTTTGGTCTATGCTGTTGAGGACAGCGGTTCCTTTATTGGCTATGTTATCTTCCACGATTACGATGAAGAAAATATGGAAATAGGCTGGATTCTCAAGCGAAACGTTTGGGGAAAAGGTTATGCAAGTATACTTACAAAGATGCTCATTGCTGAATGTCGAAAACTCAGAAAAGGCGCAATCATCGAATGTGATCCGAGACAAGCAGTTACAGAGCATATTGCAAAGAAGCATGGCTTCAAATTCTCCGGCAAGCGTGATGGATGCGATGTGTATAAGTTGGAGGAATAATAAATGAATACAGAGATTGATATCAGCAATGTCACCTTACATACAGACCGCATGATCCTGCGCCCTTGGCGTCAGACTGACCTGGATGATTTATACGCCTATGCTTCTGTTGATGGCGTTGGTCAGATGGCAGGCTGGAAACCCCACGAATCCAAGGAAGAATCCCAAAAGATTCTGGATATGTTCATCGGTCACAAAAAGACTTTTGCTTTGGAATATCAGGGCAAAGTAATTGGCTCTCTCGGTATTGAACAATACAATGAAGATCACTTTCCCGAATTTGCAGATAAAAAGTGCCGTGAGATCGGGTATGTGCTCTCTAAAGAGTATTGGGGGCAAGGACTGATGCCGGAAGCTGTGAAGGAGGTGATCCGGTATCTTTTCGAAGTAGTTGGTCTTGATGTGATCTTCTGCGGTCATTTTCTGTGGAACAAACAGTCACAAAGGGTTCAGGAAAAGTGCGGATTCAAGCATTACGCATTTGATACTTACGAAACAAAAGTAGATACCACGGAAGAAGACGAAGTGAATATCCTAACAAGCAAAGATTGGCAGGCAGAGAGCGTTGTGATTAGGGAGTATGCCGCCTTTGATCGCAATGAAATTATGAACCTGTATACAAGCGTCGGCTGGACGAACTATACTGACCATCCGCAGATGCTGGAAAAGGCATATAAGAACTCTCTTTGTACACTCGGCGCATATACCGCGCAAAGAAGGCTGGTTGGCATTATAAGAGCCGTGGGCGATGGAGCTTCTATCTTGTTCATTCAAGACATTATTGTGCTCCCGGAATTCCAGCGCATAGGAATAGGAACCGCTTTGCTTAAAGCAATCGTCAGCCGTTATCCCGATGTATATCAAACGGAACTCATGACGGACAACACGGACAACACGGACAAGACCGTTGCCTTTTATAAGTCGCTTGGTTTTACGCCTGCGACTGAATTTGGTTGCCTGGGGTTCACGAAGCTGAATACATGATTCAAAAAAAGTTCTGGAAAATTGAAAATAGGTATTGACCTTACAGCAAACTGCAATGATATAACGGTTTCAGAAAGGAGGTACATGATATGACAATCAAGGAGTTTGCCCGTCTCTGTGGCTGCAATCCTCAAACACTTCGTTATTATGATCATGTAGATCTACTGAAACCGGTTAAGGTGGATCAATGGTCAGGATACCGTTTTTATGAGGAAGAGCAGGCTCGCGCCTTTGTAAAGATCAAAAATCTTCAAAAGGCCGGATTTACCATTGAAGAGATTAAAGAACTCCTTGATAAGGATAATCATGTGATCTACAAAGCCTTCGATGCTAAAATTGCGGAGGATGAGAGAAGGTTGCAGGAAATCAAAGCTATCCAGAAGTCATATCAGACCGAAATGACAGATATGAAGAAAAAACTGGAAACCATTCGTGATATGGTTAAAGAATCCATGGAGGCATATGATCCTACTGAAGAGTTTGGTATAGACAGAGACGCCTATTCTCAGATGAAAGAAAGCGTAAATGGGTCCTTTGAAAGCATGATTAGCTGTAATGATGATAGTGATTATGAGTATTCGGAATACTCGGATAGCGACGAATCAGTGGAAGAACCGGAATATGTGGATCTGCTAAATAATCCGGACTATAAGATCGTTTATGAAAAGCATGGTTGGAGCTTTGTAAAAGAATTCTTTTCGGAGTTTTCCACCCTTGAGGAAGGACAAGATTATGCTATGCTGTTCCTTCTTTCTCAAAATAAAAGCAATCATAATGCCTTTGTCAATACGGCCCTTGGTATGCTGCTGAGCTGCAATCCAAAAGACCCGGACAACAAACGGTCTCTGAGTTGTAATGTGTCGGATTCCAGCGATGGTCAGAATCATTTTTGGCTCTTAAAGAGAAAATAAACCGTATAATCAACTTCACAACCCCGATATACTCTTCGTTGAAGGAGGTGCAGCCGATTGGCCGCACCTCCTTTTTGACTTTCTGTTACTGTACATTTGTAAATGATGTGAGACCAAAAACAGTAGAGAGAATTTCCTGTATGCTACCCTATTGATGGCGGGTTAACC
>CABTYV010000005.1 GCA_902489145.1 uncultured Tissierellia bacterium
CAGGCACCCCCTCATTTTCCTCTACACCCGCTGCGCACCGAAGCCAAAACCACTAAAACCACATCGGAAGGGCGACTCCGTCGCCCCACCTCTATCACCTGCCATAGCGGTGGGAGGCCGAAGGCCCCCCCCTACCACCAGAGGCCCCACCACCAGAAGCCCCATCAAAGAAGGCTCCTCTCCCCGAGGCCCCACCACCAAAAGCTCCCAATTCCATATGAAATGAAAACAGAAGCCCCTCAAACCAGCGTTTGAGGGGCTTGCCGTCTGTGCGAAAAATGCACTGTTTGGATTAGGCGTTGAAGAAGGCGCGGTAGGCGCGGTAGGTTTCGTAGGCGTCCGCCTTGGAGGCCAGTTCGATGGGGGCGTGCATGGAGAGCATGCCGGTGCCGCAGTCGACCACATCGGCATTGTATTGGGCCAGGATATAGGCAATGGTGCCGCCGCCACCTGCATCGACCTTGCCCAGCTCGCCGGTTTGCCAGATGACGCCATCCGCATCAAAGATTTGGCGGATTTCCTGCAAAAATTCAGGATGGGCATCATTGGCCCCGCCCTTGCCGCCGTGGCCGGTATATTTATTTAAGGTGATGCCGCAGCCAACCAAAGAGGAGTTGGTGACATCGTAGGCCTCGGCAAAGAGAGGATCATAGGCCGCCGTAACATCGGCAGAAAGAACGCGGGAACGAGCCATGGCATGCTTGGTGTCCAGCTCGTTGTATTGACCCTTCATGGCCAGGAGCAATTCGGAGACGCAGAGCTCGAAGAACTTGGAGGTCATGCCCGTATTGCCCACTGATCCGATCTCTTCCTTATCGACGAAGAGACCGACCTTGGTGCGTTTGGGAACCCCTTCCTTGCGGTCCAAAAGGGCACGAAGGTTGGCATAGGAGCAGATGCGGTCGTCATGGCCGTGGCCGGCAATCATGGAACGGTCGAAGCCGACTTCACGGGCAGGGCCGGCGGGCACCACTTCAATTTCCGCAATCTGCAAATCCTCTTCCTCGAAACCATATTCCTTTTTCAGGAAGCGGAGGATATTCGCTTTGATGGGCTCGTCTTCATCGTCCTTATTCTTACTTTTTGCATTGTCCGAGCCAATGACCAGCTGAAGCTGTTCGCCTTCAATGACCTCGCTGGCCTTTTTCTGCATCCGCTCATGCGAGAGGTGGATGAGGAGGTCATTGATATAGAAAACGGGATCCTCCGGTTTTTCACCCACATGGATTTCCACCTTTTCCCCATTTTTCTTCATGACTACGCCGTGCAAGGCCAGGGGCAGGTTGGTCCAGAGATATTTCTTGACGCCGCCGTAATAGTGGGTCTTGAAGTAGGCCATCCGACCGGCCTTATCCTCGACTAAGGGCATGCCCTTCACATCCAGGCGAGGCACATCCATGTGTGAGCCGACGATATCCATGCCCTGGGTCAAGTCTTCCCCTAAAACAAACAGGGCTACATTCTTGCCCTTATTGACCGCATAGACCTTATCGCCCGCCTTGACCCCCTGGTCAATGGCTTTTTGCAGCTCCCGGTAGCCCGCCTTTTCCGCCTGACGAACAATCTCCTCCGTCGCCATGCGCTCCGTCTTGGCCGTGGAGAGGAAGTCGATATAGTCCTTGCTATAGGCCTCCAGCTCCTTCCTTTCCTCTTTGGAAAGCACTTCATACACATTGGTCTTTAATGCCATGCTCAAAAACCTCCTTGATTCTTTTTCTATTTATTTCGGGCAATGGAACCATTCAGGTCGATTTTACCACAATTTGGCCTCCAGGACATTCGTTTGCTTTGGAAAAAGGGGCCAGGGCTGGTCGAAAAACCTTCGGGCAATGCTACTCCAGACTCAAAAAATTGAATTCCCGGTTCTAGCGTGGTAAGCTGGGTAAAATAAAAGACGAACGCTCGAAAAGAAGCGATCGCTAGTAAGGAGGTGGATCGAGTGAATCATAATTTTCTGCAGGAAGAGCAGTCCCCAATAGAGGAAACAGAAGCAAACCAGGAGGCGGAAGCAAGCCAAGACGCGGACGAGGCAGTGGTGCTGACCAAGGATATGCTGATCGCTGAGGTTATCCAGCGCAAGCCGAGGACCATCCAGCTTTTGATGATGGTAGGCCTGGGCTGCATCGGTTGTCCCTCCTCGATGATGGAAACGGTCGAGCAGGGTGCCCTGGTACACGGCATTGACCCGGATGTATTGGTTGAAAAGCTGAACGAATATTAATGGGCGTCCCCTCTGGAAAGCATGCGCAGTGAAACAATAAAGACTGGCATGGAGGGGCCTTCCCTTCGGGATTTCATTCCTACAAAATGATCGGCGTAATCGGTATAAATACCGGCTACGCCGATTTTGCTTATGGCGTGGACGATCAAGTGCACCGATGTAATTCCGCTGTATCTATATGGTGTGTTTCCTGGCTCTTATGCCGGCTCCATTCCGGTGCAGCGGGCTTTTTCTATCGATGCTATATTCACAGAATCGTGATAATATGAATTGCGAGCATAAGGACAGCATGATGGCTGTTCGTCATCAAAACGCTTACATCGTATGACTCAAGAAGATAAGGCCAATCAGGGCTGAGTAAAAATGAGCAATAGGTCCGCCAATCGGATGACGAAACGATGCGGGGGCAATAGAGATCGCGAGAAAATGTGAAAAGTATCTGTACCGCTTTCCACTGCACGCCCAATGATATTTTGGAGTTATAGCGGAGGGAAAAATAATGGCAAAAAAGAAAACTGCTGATAAAACGTTAAATATAGATAGCATACTTTTTAATTGCAGAGATTACTTACGTGCAGCACGTAATTCTGGCTCTTTCTTTGAAAAAAGAGATATGATGCTCACACTTGTGTTCTTACGTTTTATCGGTGAAAAATACGAAGATGGTATTGAAGCTCTTCGTAAGATTTTAATTGAACAGGGACTAGACCCTGATGATGAAAATATTAAAGCGGCTTTCTTTGATGATGCTACATTTACAGATGGAACATACAACCTTCCTGTAGAAGCAAGATGGTCAACCATCATTAATACTCCTGCTCCCAAACTCAATGTTGCACTGGACACTGCATTAATCAGACTGGAAGAGGAAGATCCTCAGCTGAAAGGTTGCTTTATAAAAGGAACATTTACCACACGTAATTTAGCGGCTAATGACATCAAGAAACTTGTTGATGAAGTAAATAAAATCAGCCGCAAGGCTTTTGGCGAAGAAAAAGATTTAATCGGTTACGTATATGAATACTTCCTGAAAGAGTTCGCAGTTAATGGAACAAAGGAAGAAGGAGAATTCTATACTCCCCACGATATCGTTCAGCTTATTGCGGCTATGATCGAGCCATTTGAAGGTACCCTTTATGATCCTGCTTGTGGTTCCGGCGGTATGTTCATTCAGAGTGCTGAGCTTGTGAAATCAAAGCAAGGCAATCTTAATAGTATCAATATTTATGGTCAGGAAAAGGATGCGGCGACGTATCGTCTTGCAAAGATGAATTTGGCTTTGCGTGGTATCAGCCATAACCTTGGGGGTACAAATGATTCTTCTTTTACCCATGATTTACACAAGGGATTATATTTCAACTACATCATGGCAAATCCACCCTTCAATCTGAAAGGCTGGTATGATGAAAATCTAAAGAATGATCCTCGCTGGGCAGATTATGGCACACCGCCTGAAAGCAATGCCAACTATGCATGGATTTTACATATGCTTTCACACTTAAAGCCTGCGGACGGTGTTGCCGGATTTTTATTGGCGAATGGTGCATTAAACGACAGTGATAGTGAGGCATCAGAAATTCGCAAAAGACTTATTCAAAATGATAAGGTGGAAGCGATTATTGTTCTTCCGCGAGAGCTGTTTATTACAACGGATATCAGTGTAACGCTTTGGATTTTGAATCAAAATAAAAAAGGCGGAAAATATCACGATAAAAATCTCCGTAATCGTGAAGGCGAAATCCTTTTTATGGATTTACGCACCTGGACGGGAAATGCGGTCAAGGGTGAAAACAAGAAAAAAGTACGCCTTTGTGCCGAACAGATTCAACATGCTGCCGATATTTACCACACATGGCAAAGTGAAGGCACAGACGGCAATCATTATGCCGTGCCGGAACTTTATCGCAGTGTCGGGATGGCAGAAATTGAAAGCAAGGGATGGGCACTTACACCGAGCAAATATATTGAATTCATCGATCATGATTTAGAGATTGATTATGACAAGGAAATGGCACGCATTCAAGCCGAGATGAAAGATCTCCTGCGTGAGGAAAAAGAGTCACAAAGGATGCTTGAGGATGCCTTCAGGGGGATCGGCTATGGGATTGAGTAGATATAAAATTGGTGACCTAATATCGGTTATTGATGAACGAAATAATTTTGGCATACGCAAATTTTGTGGCATAAATATTAATAAGAAATTTATGCCTACTGCTGCGAATACCAATGGTTTAGATGAAACGAAATATAAAGTCGTCAGAAAGTGGCGCTTTGTTTTTAGCGGGATGCAAACAGGTAGAGATAAATGTATAAGAATAGGTATGTACTTAAATGAAGATCCCATAATTGTTTCTCCTGCATACACAACCTTTGAGATTACATCCAATGATATAGTAGTTCCCCTTTATTTTTTTATGAAATTCTTAACAAAAGAAAAAGATAGATTTGGAGCGTTTTGCAGTGATGGGAGCATCCGTTCGAACCTTGATTGGGATGTTTTTTGCGATATGGATATAGACCTTCCGCCACTCTCTATCCAGCAAAAGTATGTGAATGTTTACAATGCCATGGTGGCTAATCAAAAAGCCTATGAGCGTGGCCTGGAAGATTTAAAGCTGGTTTGCGATGCTTATGTTGAGGATTTACGACACAAAATGCCGTGTGAAAAGATTGGTCCATATATTAAACGCCATGATGTCAGAAACGGTCAAAATGGCACAAGAAATGTTATGGGAGTTAGTACAACTAAAGAGTTTCGTGAGCCTACTTCAAAAGTAAACCGAGATAAGTTGGCAAATTATAAAGTTGTTAAGCCTCGCCAAATTAGTTTTGTACAGACAACTCACAATGAAAAAGTATTTTGTAATGCTTTGAATAATACTGATGAAAATATTGTTGTTACATCTGTCAATGAAGTTTTTTCAACTAATGAAAATAAGCTTCTACCAGAGTATTTGGTTATGTTCTTTAACAGAACTGAATTTGACAGATACGCAAGGTATCACTCATGGGGATCAGCTAGAGAAACTTTTACATGGGATGATTTAATAAATGTACAAATTCCGATTGCTGATATTGAAGTTCAGAAATCAATTGTTGATATTTATACAGTTTATAAAGAAAGAAAAGCCATTAACGAAAAACTAAAAGCCCAGATCAAAGATATTTGCCCTATTTTAATCAAAGGTTCTATCGAAGAAGGAAGAACTGCAAAGGAGGCATAATCTATGGCAAAATTAAAAGAATATAACGGTCATTACTGTGAATCAGAGTATGAGTATGCCTTCATCGGATTCTTGGAAGCCGAGGGCTGGAATTATATCCCCGGCAATCATATCAATCGCATTAGCAAAAGAGATGTGTTGATTGCCGATGATTTCAAAAAGTTTATTACAAAGACGAATCCAGAACTTATAGAAGATGAAGTTACACAGATTTTCGATAATATCCGTCTTGTCGGTGCTGAAAGTGATTTTGCAACCTTGCATAAAGTCTATGGCTGGATGGTTGATGGTATTCAGTTTACGCCACAGAATGGTTTGGCAAAGATGGTACCTCTCATCGACTTTGAAAACCCTGATAATAATATCTTCCATGTAGTTAATCAGTTTACGATGGAATATACAAACAACGGAAAAAAAGAAAATCGCAGACCGGATGTGTTGTTGTTTGTTAACGGTATGCCTTTATGTGTGATCGAACTAAAAAATCCGTCTGATGCTCATGCAACAGTGTATGATGCGTGGGAACAGATTACTATTCGTTACTGGAGAGATATTCCACATTTATTGCATTACTGTCCTCTTGCCTGTATTTCCGATGGCGTAAAGACAAGGCTTGGAACAGTTCGTACTCCTTATGAGCATTTCTATGCTTGGCGACGTGTGAATGATGGGGATGAAGTTTCAACTCTTCCATTTGCGGAAGCTGAAACAATGGTTAAAGGGGTATATGCCCCTGCAAGATTCTTAGAGCTTTTCAGAGATTATATTTATTTCCAAGACAGTATTTATGACAGTGACGAAGTTGAAATTGTATGTAGATATCCACAGTTTTTTGCTGCCAAATTATTAAAGCGGAGCATCGTTAATTCCATCGTTACTAAAAGCGGAAAAGGTGGCACATACTTCGGTGCAACCGGATGTGGGAAAACCTACACCATGGCTTTCCTTGCTCGGCAGCTTGCGCTTCGTTGCTCTGATAACCCTCTAATCGGCTCACCGACAATTATTCTTATCGTTGACAGAGAAGAACTACAGAAGCAGGGGGCAAAGTTATTTACCAAAAGTAAGGACTTCTTAAATCTGGGTGAAGTGTCTGTTGTTAAAAACAGAGCACAGTTAAGAGAGGAACTTGGAGCCAGACAAAGCGGTGGATTCTATATTTGTACCATCCAGAAGTTCTGCGACCGAGAAGATGACAAAATCGGTCTTATCAATGACCGTCAGAATATTATATGTTTTTCGGATGAAGCCCACAGAACTCAGATTGAGCACTCAAAGAAAATTCAGTTCAGTAAGGATGCTGATGAGAATATGAAGGCTATGGTTTCAAAACCGTATGCAAAAGTATTAAAAGAAGCATTTCCGCAGGCTACCTTTGTAGGTTTTACAGGAACACCCATTGCAGAGACCTATCAGACCTTTGGTGAAGAGATTGACAGATATACTATGGATCAGGCGGTCGCGGATGGGCTTACTGTTTCAATTAAGTATCACCCTCGTATTGCTAAGGTATTGCTTGATAAGACCAAAGCAAAAGAAATTGAAGATTACTATAAAAAGTGTGCCGATGATGGTGCGACATATGATGATATTGAAACCAGTAAACGTGCAATGAGTTCTATGGAAGTGATCCTTGCCGAGCCTTCTCGCTTGGAAAGGCTTGCTTTAGATATTCATGACCATTATATTTCATCTTGCGATAAGGATCCGGACAGAATTCAGAAAGCAATGATTGTCTGCGCTAGCAGAAAAATTGCCTATTCGCTTCTTTTGAAATTCAAGGATAAATATCCGGAATGGTTTGAAGAAAAGAAAACGCCTGACGGAGTTACTGTTACAAAGGAAGAACTTAAAGAATTAAAGCCGATGCCATTCATTGCGATGGTATCGAGTGTTGGAAGTAATGATGAAAGTGAGATGTATAACTATCTTGGTGGCGTTAAAAATGATAAGCGTTCTGAAGAACTGGATGCCGCCTTTAAGCAGGAAAAATCGAATTTCCGTATTGCTATCGTAGTGGATATGTGGATTACGGGATTTGATGTTCCATCACTGACTTATTTATATAATGATAAGCCTTTGAAGAAGCACTTGCTGATTCAGACGATCAGCCGTGTTAACAGAAAATATCCCGGCAAAGATTATGGTATGGTTATCGACTACATTGGTATTCGTGACAATATGCGTGAAGCCATGAAGGTTTACGGTGGTGATACATCCGTTGCTCCTACATCGGATGACGTTGAGCAGGCTACCGCTGTCTTCAGGGAGGAGCTTGAAATCCTTAAAACATTGTTTACAGATTATGACTTAACACAATTCCTTAATCCGGAATGTGACCCTGTTGAAAGATATAAACTACTTTCCAAAGCAGCTGAATATGTCTTTACCTCAACACAAGTCTTGCTGACAGAAGGATATGGAAGGACTAGTGAGGTCTCATTTAAGACCTATTTCTTAAAGACTGTTAAAAGAATGAGGAGTGCTTTTGATATTTGCCAACCTTCCGGAAATCTTGGTGAAGGAGAATCTGCACTTGCACAATGCTTTATGGCGATAGCAGGTTTCGTTCGTAAAATGAGCGGAACCAGTGATGTTGATGCCGATACTATGAATCGTGCAGTCTCAAAGATGGTTGAAGAAGCATTGAAATACAATAAAGTTGAGGGTGTTCTTGAAAGTGGCGAGGAAGAAGATATCTTTTCTCCTGAATACTTTGAAAAGCTATCGGATGTAAAAATGCCAGCCACAAAGTTGGAGTTACTTATCAAAATGCTCCGTAAGCAAATACTGGAATATGGCAAGGTCAATCAGTTAGCAGCAAAGACTTTCCAAGAAATGCTTGAAAAAACGATCGCTGAATACCATGAAAGACGTAAGCACCTTAGCGCTGAAGAAGCCGGGGTAACACAGGAAACTGCCTCAGAAGATATTATTAAGGCTGCAACGGAACAAGCTTTAGCAATCCTTCGTCAGATGAACGAAAATCGTGAAAGTTTCCGTAAAATAGGATTAACCTTTGAAGAAAAGGCCTTCTATGATATT
Source organism: uncultured Tissierellia bacterium (assembly GCA_902489145.1). Lineage (GTDB taxonomy): Bacteria > Bacillota > Clostridia > Tissierellales > Peptoniphilaceae > Kallipyga. Next base: position 8,491 of record CABTYV010000005.1, read on the forward strand.
TTGATTGCGCTCCGTGATCAGTATAATTTTGAATATGGCGCTGACATAGAAGTTGAAGGGGTTGTGATAAATGAAAAGTGTAAGTCACTTGCTAAAAAAGTTAAGGAAATTATCGATATCAAGTCTTCGTTTGCGGACTGGCTTAACAATCAAAATGTGCGTAATCAATTAAAATTAGAAATCAAGATTTGTTTGGTTAATAACAAGTATCCGCCACAGTACAGTCCTGAAGTGTTCACAAAGGTTATGGAGCAGGTGGAAAACTTTGAAAAGTATTCTGAAACAACTCCAGAAAGTAAGGGTATGCCTTTTCCTTATTCTGCTCCTACACAAAGAACGATGATGGCGGCAGAGGATAATATTTCGTATGAAAGTAAGAAGGCAGATGAATAATGATCGCAAAAAGGCAACGATTACTACTTTGATAGTTTTATTGTCGTCTTTGCTAGCTGCATTTGTAATCAGTAAAGACAATCATTGCATTATATTTTATGATGTTTCTTTGGCTTTTTTGGACAGTGCAGCTATCAGAGTTATAAAGATGAGAATAAAAACACGCCCATCTCCCATTTCAAAACTTGAGCATAAAAAAACGACCACACAGCGTATTGCTACGCTTGTATGGTCGTTTTTTCTTTTGTCACCGCTTACCGGCCTTCCGTCGGTTGTCTTTGAATCCCTTACGGGCCCCTCCTTCTTCCGGTCCCCTTTTTTAGCCCTTTTCTAGACTAATTTTACTCCCCCTGGAGATGGAGCTGGTTCTTTAGGCCCGCCGTCGAGGAAAGCTTGTTCTGAAAATCGATCCAGACCACCTCGATGGGAATCCCTTTTTTCTGATAGTTTTGGTAGATCTGTTGGGCCTCCTGAGGATTGGCAATAAAGAAGGCGGTCGAAAGGAGGTCGGCCAGACCGGAATCCACCGTCAAAATCGAAGTCGAAGCATATTGGACGGCCGGCTTTAGGGTCTTGGGGTCAATGATGTGGTTGTAGCGCTTTCCGTCGACTACAAAGTAGCGCTGGTAGTCGCCGGATGTCACCACAGAGGCGTTGGCTGGGACGGGCAGGCTGGCAATGGCCTGGTCTCGGCTGCCTGTTTTAGGATTTTCGATGCCAATGCGCCAATCCCGGCCCGCTGGATGGCGGCCCACGGTGCGAACATTGCCCCCGGCTGAGATCAGGCCACTTTCCAGGCCCTTCTCCATCAGCTTCCTGGCCACCAATTCGGTCGCATAGCCCTTGGCAATGGCCCCCAGGTCCAGCGCCATATCGGGATCGGCCAAATATACCGTCTGATCCCTTTCGTTCAGAACGACCTTATGGATATCCGTGTGGCGATTGGCCTCCTGAAGGGCTTCAGGGTCGGGCAGCTGGGCCTTCCCCGAGGCAGGGGCGGTGGATGAGGGATCCTGGCTGGTCTGGCTGGGACCGCTCTCCACGCCTGCCGCCTCTCGGGCGTCATGCCAAAGCGAAAGCACGGGCCCCAGGGCAATATTGACCTTGCCCAGGCAGTCCTCATAGTTGGACAGGGCCAGCTGGAGGAGGTGAAAAAGGTCAGGATCCACCGGGATCGGGGCCTGGACGGCCAATCGATTGATCTGCATCAGCGAGGGCACGTCGGGATACTCATGATAATTGTCAAAGAGCTTATGGAGGCGGAGGAACTCCTCGTGGGCAAGCGCAAAGAGCCTTTTAAAAGTCTCCTCATCCTTGGTATAAAAGGTGAGGTCCACCACTGTATCAAAGGTGTCAAAAAAAGAGCCTGACCCCTGGTAAATTTTCTTTCCCTCGCTCAGCTCCACCCATTGGCCTTGATGGAGGGGCATCTTTTCCAGGGTCTCCGTCGGGATCTGCTGGGTAGAAACGGCCGGCTGCTCATTTGACGAGGAGTCTCCCGGCTGCTTCGCTGTCCCCGTACAGGCGCAGAGGCTCAGCAGAATCGCCAAGGCTACCGCCCCTCCTTTGATTCGATTCATCCCTTGCCCTCCTTCCAGGGCCCTCTCGCTCCGGGAAGAATCACCCCAAAACGGGAAAAGGCCATGTCCGACCTTTTGGGCCCCTGCGCGGGGCAAAAAAGATCAGGATAAAAATTTGCAATTTTCGCCGCTTTCCTCTATACTTATCGAGTAACCCTGATGGGAAAGCTATGGACCATTAGCTCAGTTGGTTAGAGCGCCACGTTGACATCGTGGAGGTCGCTGGTTCGACTCCAGTGTGGTCCATCTCGGCCGGTGAAGCCTGACTTCACCGGTTTTTTTATGCCTGCCGGGCTGCCGCCCCAGCCGCAGTCCGCTCAAGTACGGATCTTATAACGACAAGGTTCTCTAGTCCATCGCCCGCCGGTCCTCCAGGGCCTTCGATAGCGTAAGCTCGTCATAGTATTCCAGGCTGCCTCCGACGGGAATCCCGGATGCGATCCGGGTTACCTTGACCGCTTCTTGTTTGAGCAGGTCGGCCAGAAAAAGCATGGTCGTCTCCCCTTCCACCGTCGGAGAGATCGCCATGATGACCTCCTCGACCGGGGTCCCGGCTTTCTTCATTTCTTCTATGCGCGCTAAAAGCGCCTCCAGACCGATTTCCTCCGGGCCCCGGTTTTGCATGGGAGAAATCAGTCCCTGAAGGACATGATAGACCCCGAAATATTGGCCTGAACCCTCGATGGCCATGAGGTTCTGCACATCCTCCACCACGCAGATGAGCTTGTGGTTGCGCTTGGCGGAGGCACAGATCGGGCAGATGGCCTCCTCCGTAATATTGCCGCAAATCCGGCAGGGGTGGACCCGGTCCTTGACCGCCAGCAGCAGGCGCGCAAATTCCTCCAGACGGGCCGGATCCTGGCGAACCAGGTGGAGGCAGAGCCGCTGTGCAGTCTTTTTCCCAATGGTTGGAAGCCGGCGAAACTCCTCCATCAAGGCTTCCAGGGATGCTGGAAATTCCTGCATTACAGGCCTGGAATGTTCAAGCCGCCCGTCAGCCGACCCATCTCTGACTCGCTGAGGGTTTCCACCTGCTTGAGGCAGTCATTGACCGCCACCAGCACCAAATCCTGCACCATCTCCGCCTCCTCCGGATGGAGTAAATCCGGGTCAATGGTCAGGCTTAAAAGCTCATGCTTGCCGTTCATGGTGCATTTCACTGCCCCACCTCCGGCAGAAGCCTCCAGAACGGTCTCATTGATCTGCTCTTGCGTTTCTTCCATCTGGCGCTGGATCTGCTGCATTTTTTTGACCATATTGCCCATATTCGGTCCGCCAAAACTCGGTCTCTTCTTTCCCATCTTGCTCCCTTTCTGCTCCACTCGGCCAGGCCTGAGTCGCTTATGATTGAAAATGCGCTGATTTGAAGTGCGCTGGTTGCGTTTTACAATGCTCTTGTCCCATTATATATAAAATCAGGTATTTTTGCAGTCTTCCTCCCCTTGTATATAATAGAATGAAGCAAGAAAAGGTCGGATGCGTAGTGTTTCCGGAAACGGGATTTTTCCGGAAAACGAATGGTGCAAACCGCGGTATGCGACTGTGATCCCGTTACCAGGAGGCGGGAGACCCGCCTCTTTTTCATTTGACGGCCAATCCCACTGTCAATAGATTGTGAGGGACTTTTGATCGACCAGAAAAAGATTGAACAGGCCACCCGACTCTTTTTAGAAGGGATTGGCGAAGACCCCAACCGGCCTGGCCTCGTGGGCACCCCGGACCGGGTGGCACGGGCCTGCCAGGAGCTTTTTGCCGGAAGCGATGCGGCCGCCCACGAGGCCCTGTCGGTGCAATTTGACTCCGCCATAACCGGGCCCGTATTGGAGAAAAATATTCCTTTTTATTCGCTTTGTGAGCATCACCTCCTGCCCTTTTTTGGCCAGGTGCATATCGCCTACCTGCCGGCGGGCAAGGTGGCCGGGCTTTCCAAGCTGGCCCGGACGGTAGAGGCCTTTGCCCGAAGGGCCCAGATTCAGGAAAACCTGACCCAGCAGATCGCTGATGCCGTCCTGACCGATTTGGGGGCGCGCGGGGTACTCGTAGTGGTGGAGGCCGAGCATCTCTGCATGACCATGCGGGGGATCAACAAGCCCGGCGCTGTGACGGAAACCTATGTGGCCCTGGGTGCCTATGAAGAAGATCCCGCCCTGGTAGACCGTACCCTGGCCATGATCCATGCCCCGGCTCAAAAATGACCGCCCCCATGGACCGCATTGACCGCCTGCTCCACCACCCGCTTTTCGTGGAAACGCTCCAGGCCCTGGAGGAAGCCGAAAAAGACCGAATTTTTTGCCGTCACGGGCTCAGCCACCTGCTGGATGTGGCTCGCCTGGCCTGGATTTTTAATTTGGAGGCGGGCGGCGATCAACCCAAGGAGGAGCTCTATGCCGCCGCCCTCCTGCACGATTTGGGGCGACTGGCCCAATATCAAACGGGCCAGCCCCATGAAGAGGCTTCCGCTCTTTTGGCCCAAGCAATCCTTTCCCAGGTCGGTTTCGAAGAAGCAGAAATTTGCCGCATCCAGGCGGCGATCCGGCACCACCGAAGCGCCGAGGACACACCCAATACCCTCTCGGACCTCCTTTACCGGGCCGACAAGCGCGCTCGACCCTGCCTCTTCTGTCCGGCGCGGGATCAGTGCCATTGGCCGGAGGAGCAGAAAAATGACCGGATGGAGGCCTGAGGACGCCGGCCAAGTCGGATGGCAGCCAAAGGCTGTGAGAAAAAAAGAAAGGGATCTTTATGAAAATTGGCAACCGCGAATTTGATCTGGAAAATGAATGTTATATTATGGGGATTTTAAACCTCACCCCTGATTCCTTCTCCGATGGGGGGCGGTGGAATGACCAGGACCGGGCCCTGGCCCATGTCGAAGAAATGCTGGAGGAGGGGATGGATCTTTTGGATGTGGGGGGCGAGTCCACCCGACCGGGACATGTGCAAATCTCCGACCAGGAGGAAATTGACCGGGTGGTGCCGGTGATTGAAGCCATCAAAAAGCGCTTTGATGTCCCCCTTTCGCTGGACACCTACAAGGGACCCGTGGCGCGGGCGGCCCTCCCCTATGGAGTCGACCTGATCAATGATGTGTGGGGGCTGCGCTATGATCAGGAGCTCGCCGGTGTCATTGCCCAGGCCCAAATCCCCTGTTGCCTGATGCACAATCAGCCGGAGAAAACCCCAGAATATTCCTATTCCGCCTACTATGACAAGCTGGTGGAGGACCTCCGGGGTAGCTTGGAAATCGCCGAGAAGGCCGGCATCGATCCGGGGCAAATCATCCTCGACCCGGGCATTGGTTTCAAAAAAACCTATGAGCAAAATCTCGCCCTCATTCGCTATGCGGGCTATTTGAAGGAATTGGGCTATCCGGTCCTGCTTGGCACCTCCCGGAAGGATATGCTGGGGACGGCAACTGCGCTGCCCATTGATCAGCGTGCGATCGCCACCTGTGCCACCACGGTCGCCGGCGTTCTAAACGGCTGCTCCATCTTCCGGGTGCATGACGTGAAGGTCAACCGGGAAGCCATGATCATGGCCCGGGCGCTGCGCGATTTTGACCCCCCAAAGGTGGGCCGCTATGCCTAGCGCCTGCGACAGGTCCTGCGCCTGCGATCAGGAGGACCGGATCCACCTGGAAAAGCTGGTCGTCTATGCCCATCACGGCTATTTTGAGGAAGAGGCCAAGCTGGGTCAAAAATTCATGGTCACCCTGACTCTCTACCAGTCCTTCCAATCCTCTGCCCAGAGGGATGATCTGACCCAGACCACCCACTACGGTATCGTAGCGGAGGCGGTAACGGAATTTTTGACCCACCACCGCTACCGGCTCCTGGAGTCCTGCGCCGAAAAGCTGGCCTCCTTTCTGTTCGACCGCTTTCCGGCAGTCTCTGCCTTGGATCTTCGCCTCCACAAGCCCTGGGCCCCCATTGGCCTGCCGATCGAGGATGTGTGGGTGGAGATCCACCGGGCCCGCCATCAGGCCTTTATCGCCCTGGGCTCCAATCTGGGGGATCGAAAGGCCTATTTGGATCAGGCTCTTACAGGCCTCCGCGCCCAGCCCAGGATAAAAGTCCTTGCGGTCTCCTCCTATCGGGAGACGGCCCCCTATGGTCCCGTGGCCCAGGATCCCTTCCTCAATGCCGTTTGCCAGGTCGAAACCACCCTCTCGCCTGAAGCGCTTCTGGATGTCATGCAGGCCCTGGAGGAGGCGGCCCAGCGCAAACGCACCCTTCACTGGGGGCCACGGACCCTCGACCTGGATCTTTTGTTCTATGATCAGGCGATTCTGGGGACTGACCGGCTGGTGGTGCCCCACCCTGATCTGGAAAATCGCTTTTTTGTCCTCCAGCCCCTCTGCGAGCTGGCCCCCCACTACCGCCACCCCATCAGCCACAGGACCATGGCTCAGCTCCTAAAGGACCTGGAAGCCCGGACCCCCTCATCGGAGGGGCGGTCATGAGCCCCACTCAAACAAATGGGTCAGCGGCGCTCGACGAAAAAAGAGCCCGGGCCCTGGCCTTTCTCCAATCCACTGAAAATTTAGGGATCCGGCCGGGCCTGGCGCGCATGGCGGAGCTGATGGCCCTTTTGGGTCATCCGGAAGCGGCCCTGCCCATGGTCCACGTCGCGGGGACCAATGGCAAGGGCTCCACGGCGAAAATGACTGCCTCCATTCTCCAGGCCGCCGGCTATCGGGTGGGACTTTTTACCTCCCCCGCCTTTTCCTCCTATGAGGATCAGATCCAGATCAATGGAGCCCCCCTTGCGATCGATGCCCTGCTGGCCGGTGCGGATCGCCTCCAAAGGGAAGTGGTGAAAATGGAGGACCCTCCTACTGCCTTTGAGCTGCTTTGCGCGCTGGCCTTTCTTTCCTTTGCCCGGCAATCCTGCGACGTCGCCGTCATCGAGGTGGGCATGGGCGGCCTCTTAGATGCCACCAACATCATCCCCCCACCCCGTCTGGCCCTCATTACCCGGCTGGGCCTGGATCATCTCCGCATGCTGGGCCCTGGCCTCCAGGACATCGCCCGCCACAAGGCTGGCATCATTAAAGAAGGGACCGGCGCCTGCCTGGCCTACCCCTCGGAGCCGGAAGCCCTGGAGGTCCTGAAGGAGCAGGCCAGCGCCTGCCAGGTACCCTTTTTCTGCGCGCCGCCCGCCCCGCCGTCCAGGCAGCTGGTTAAACCCGGTCGAGCGGGCCAAGTCTTTTCCCTGCCGCCCTATCAAGACCTCTTTTTGCCCCTCCTGGGCCGCCATCAGGTGCAAAATGCCTGCCTGGTTCTCTCCGCCGTCCAGGCCCTTCAAAAGCAAGGCTTTGACCTGCCGGAAGCGGCGGTTCGCAAGGGGCTTTCCCAGGTCGATTTCCCCTTGCGCATGGAGGTTTTGCGGGCCAAGCCCCTCCTCCTTTTGGATGGTTGTCACAATCCCCAGGGCGTGGCCGCCCTGTGCGACCTCATCGAGGACCTTTTTGGAGAACAAAAGCTTTCCTTCCTCCTAGGCCTGCTGCGGGATAAAGACAGCGCCGCCATCCTGGATTTGATCCTGCCCCGGGCCAAAAAAATCTACTGCCTCACGCCCCACCACCCGGACCGGGCCCTCCCGGCAGAAGCCCTGGCCCAGGCCATCCTGGATCGGGGCGGGCGGGCCCAGGTGCTGGCAGGGGATGGGGAAGCGCTGGCCCTGATGCGCCAAAGCCCGGACCCCCTCATCGCCTTTGGTTCCTTCTACCTGGTCGGTCCCCTTCGAAAGGCTTATCTGGCCCAGGCATGAAAAAGAAGCCCCGGAAGCACGCTGCTTCCGGGGCTTTTTTGTCCTGTTCTTTTTTCTTACTCGGCGACCGGGATGCCCTTCATCACCGGGCCGTGCTGGTAGTCTTCCAAATGAAAATCGTCCACCGTAAAATCATAGAAGTTATGGATGTCCGGATTGATCACCAGCTTGGGGGCTGGATATTCCGGCGCTTCCAAAAGCTCCCTGACCAGAGGAATATGGCGATCGTAGATATGCGCATCCGCAATCACATGCACCAGCTCACCCACCTGGAGGCCCGATACCTGGGCAAAGAGATGGACCAAAAGGGCATACTGGGAGACGTTCCAGGAATTGGCCACGAGCATATCGTTGGAGCGCTGGTTGAGGATGGCATTGAGCGTATGACCCGAAACGTTGAAGGTCATGGAATAGGCACAGGGATAGAGGGCCATCTCATGCAGGTCTTCAAAATTGAAGATATTGGTCATGATCCTTCGGGAAGCCGGATTGTGCTTCAGATTGTAAAGCACCCGATCCACCTGGTCAAAGTCCCCTTCCGGGTACTGATGCTTCAAACCCAGCTGGTAGCCGTAGGCCTTGCCAATGGACCCGTTTTCATCCGCCCACTGGTCCCAGATGTGGGAGTTGAGGTCATGCACATTGTTGGATTTCCGCTGCCAGATCCACAAAAGCTCATCGCTCAGGGCTTTAAAATTGATCTTGCGGATGGTCTGAATCGGGAACTCCTGGGTCAAATCATAGCGGTTGACCAGGCCAAACCTTTTGACCGTATGGGCCGGCGTCCCATCCGCCCATACCGGACGCACCTCATATTCTTCATCCGAAGCGCCCTGTTCTAAAATCAGCCGACAATTTTCCTTAAAGATTTGATCTGCTCGACTCATGCGAAAACCGTCCTTTCTAGGAAGTACACTCTCCTACTTATCTTCCCCAACTTCCGTTTTTGACACTTTTTTATCCCCGCCCTCCTGCGCCTGCCGCGCCTGGTAGGAAAAGAGACAGCCGCAATAGTCCTGCCGGTAGATCCCGTAACGGGCGCTCAGTTGGGTGGAGCGGAGGAAGCCGTCCCGCTTCTTAAAGTCCGAATAGAGGTAGCGTACCTGATAGCGTTCGGCCAGGGCACGCCCGATGGCGTTGAGCCTTGCCGCATCCTTGTGGGGGCTGATCGAGAGGGTGGTGGTAAAGAAGTCGAAGCCCCCCTCCTGCGCCCTTCGGGCGGTCTCCTCCAGCCGCATTTGATAGCAAAGGCTGCAGCGCGCCCCGCGCTCCGGATCCCCCTCATGGCCCCTGACCAGGTTGTAAAAAGTCTCTGGCTCATAGGGGGCGGCGAGAAAATGCAGCGGCTTTGGCGTCTCCATCCGTTGGACTAGGGCCTCCTGCTCCTGCGCCCGAAAGGCATACTCGGCCGCCGGATAAATGTTGGGATTGTAATAGTACACCGTAATGTCGAAATATGCCGAAAGATAGTCGAGCACATAGGTAGAGCAGGGCGCACAGCAGGAATGCAGGAGGAGGGTCGGCGTCCGATCCCAGAGGGAGACCTCCTCCAGGATTTGTTCGAGCTGGCGCTGGTAATTTTCCTTCATGGGCCTGTCCCCTTCTAGACCAGGGGATCTTCTCCATCGCTGATAGTCCAAACGAAGGGCTGCCCCTGATAGGTCGTGTCGGTCCCGGAGAAATTGACCCCCGTCTGGGCCGGACGATCCTCGGAGAAATTATAGTCCTTGCCCGGTAGTAGGGCGTTGAGGAGGATGCCCACCAAGGCCGCAATGGCCAGCCCGGATAGGGTGACGGTGGTGCCTGCGATCGTAAAGCTCAATCCGGACACCTGACCGGTAAAGCCCAGGGCGGAGACAAAGATGGAAGCCGCCACGATAAGATTCCGGGACTTGGTGAAGTCCACCTGGTTTTCGACCAGATTGCGCACGCCGACCGCCGAGATCATGCCATAAAGGATGAGGGAAACCCCGCCGATGATGGCAACGGGGATGGAGCGAATGAAGCCGGAAACGGCCGGGAAGAAGGAGAGGAGGACGGCGAAGATGGCTGCCAGACGGACAATGGCCGGATCATACACCTTGGTCAAAACCAAAACGCCCGTATTCTCGCCGTAGGTCGTGTTGGCCGGCCCTCCGAAGAAGGATGCCAGTGAAGTCGCCAGCCCATCGCCCAGGAGGGTTCGATGCAGGCCGGGATCCTTGAGATAGTTTTTCTCCACGGTCGCAGAGATGGCCGTGATATCTCCGATATGCTCCATCATGGTCGCCAGGGCAATGGGCATGATAGAGATGATGGCGGAGAGGTCCAGCTTCATAAAGCGGGACGGATGGAGGGGCAGGGCTAAAAGCTGAGCCTCCTGCATGGTCGAAAAGTCCACCCGATGGAGCACCAGGGCCAGGAGGTAGGAAATCACGACGGCCAAAATAATGGGAATGATACGGGTCATTCCCCGGCCCCAAATATTGAAATAAACAATTACGGCAATGGCCACCGCTGCCAGAAGCCAATCAGAGGAGGCATTGGCCACGGCAGAGGGTGCCAGGGTCAAGCCGATGGAAATGATAATCGGACCTGTCACCACCGGCGGGAAATACTTCATCACCTTGGTGACGCCGAAGCCCTTGACCAGACCCGCGATCACCACATAGACCAGGCCGGCAAAAAAAACTCCGCCGCAGGCATAGGGCAGCAACTCCAGATTGGGCTGACCATTGACCAGGGGAGCCACGGCGGCATAGCCGCCGATAAAAGCAAAGGAGGAGCCCAGGAAGGCAGGCACCTTACCCTTGGTTAGCAGGTGGAATAAAAGCGTCCCCAGCCCCGCCATCAAAAGGGTCGTCGATATATCAAGTCCCGTAATCAAGGGAACCAGAATCGTCGCACCGAACATGGCAAATAAGTGCTGCAGACCCAGTAAGCCTCGTGTCGCTATGGGCAGGCTTTTGATATCCCAGACGGCTTCCCGCCCCAGCCTGGCATTTGATTTTTTCATTTCCTTCTCCTCTCATTTGAATCGCTCCTGCAGAAGGGCAGGCTTTCACGCGCGCCTGGCCGCTCTGCCAACGGCCAACGGACCACAAAATTTCAAGTATTATAGCAGGAAATAGGGGGTAATGCAAATCGGAAAAGGCGGCTCGATTGCCCCCTGCCTCCCTGGGGTATGAGTAAAGGGTAACCTAAATCATGGAGGAAAAGAGGGCTCATTTACGCCTTCTCAACAGGGAGAAGGGATCCGGGCCGAACAGGAAGGATGTCACTGATGCTGTATCGAGCGTTTCAAGATTTGAAGCTATCCGCTCTGGGCTTCGGCCTCATGCGTTTGCCGGTTCTGGATAAGGACAATAGCCGGATCGACTATGAAGCGGCCCAGGAGATGATCCACTACGCCATGGCCCATGGGGTGAACTATTATGATACCGCCTATGCCTATCATGAGGGCCAGTCGGAGCGCTTCATTGGCCAGGTGATGAAGGACTATCCGCGTAAAGATTATTACTTAGCCTCGAAGTTCCCCGGCTACGAACAAGCGCACTTCCACCGGAAAAAAGAGATCTTTGAAGAGCAGCTGGCCAAGTGTCAGACGGACTATTTTGATTTCTATTTGATGCACTCCGTGTCCGACAGCAATATCGAATGGTATATGGATGACGAGCTGGGTCTGGCTGATTACCTGCTTTCGGAGAAAAAAGCCGGGCGCATCCGCCACTTGGGCTTTTCCACCCATTCCAGCCTGGAAAATCTGGAGCGTTTTCTGGAAAAATACCATGCTATTTTTGAATTTGGCCAGGTGCAAGTAAACTGGATCGACTGGTCCTATCAGGATGCCAAGATTAAAATGGACCTTTTGAAGCGCTACCACATCCCGGTCTGGGTCATGGAGCCCCTCCGCGGTGGCTATCTGTCCAAGCTGAGCGACCAGGAAAAGGAAGAGATGCAGGCCATCCGCCCGGGCGAATCCATCGCCGCCATGTCCTTCCGCTACATCCAGCAGTTTGACCAGGTGGGCGTCACCCTCTCCGGCATGTCCAACCTGGACCAGGTCAAGGAAAACATCAAAACCTTCTCCGACTTCCGCCCGCTCACGCCAGAGGAAAATGATCAACTGATGGGGCTGGCCTTCGAAAAGATCAAGAGCCTGGTGGTCCCCTGCACCGCCTGCCAATACTGCGTGCCCGAATGCCCCGTCAAGCTGGAGATCCCCGCCCTCATGAAGACCTACAATGAGCTCGCCTTTGAGGACGGCGTAGAGGCGCTGCCCGAATCGCTAAAGAAAAAAGGGGAGGCTGGCGATCCCAATCGCTGCATCGCCTGTCATGCCTGCGAAAAGAAATGTCCCCAGTCCATCCCCATTGCTGAAACCAATGCCAAATTAGCCGAAAAAGCCTCTGCTCAGAAGGGCTAAAGGCCGCTCTGGCGCTTGGCTGCCTGGATCAGGTGCTTGGCCAGCACACTGGTGGTGATCCCGCCCACGCCTCCGGGCGTGGGGGTGTAGGCTGAGACCAAGGGTGCGATCCGCTCGCCGTTTACATCCCCCACCAGCTTACCGTCTACAAAGGAGGTGCCCACATCGAGGACGATTTGACCCTCCCTTACATAGCCTTCATCCACCAGGCCGGCAACCCCGGCGGCAGCGATGATGATATCTGCCTGCCTGGAAATGGCGGGCAGATTTTCGGTGTAGACATTGGTGAGAAAAACAGTCGCAAGCTCATTGGAAAGCATCATGGCCAGGGGTTTGCCCACCACCAGGCCCGAGCCAATGATACAAACCTTCTTCCCCTGGAGGGGCACCTGGTAGTGGTGGAGCACCTCCAGGACTGCCTGAGGCGCACAATAGGAAAAACCCTCCGGCCAACCAGCCAGGGTCGCGCCCAAATTGTAGGCGGTCGCACAGTCCACATCCTTTTCTGGGGCAATAGCGGCCTTGACCCGCCGGTCATGTAAAGAAGCCGGCAGGGGCTGAAAGAGCAAAAGGCCGTGTACGCTGGGATCCTCGCTCAGCATCCTCAGGCAGGCGACCAGCGCCTCTTCCGAAACCGTCTCTGGAAAATGCTCCTGGCGCACCGAAAGGCCCAGGGCGGTCAATTTTTTGGTCGCCGCCTTTTCATAAGAACGATCCGCACCCCGCTCGCCCACGCGAACCATGGCCAGATTGGGCGTGACGCCCCGCTCCTTGAGGGCCTTCAAATCAGGGGCCCAGGCCGCTTCCAGCCCCCGATTGACCTCCTTTGCTGTCCAAAGCTCTGCCATATGCGCACTCCCTTCCTTCTCTTTTCTTTTGACTCGATCCATTTCCTTCAAGGTCTTTTTTAAATCCTCAATCAAGGGCCGGCTGCCTGCCAGCCAGGCCTCCGGCTTTAAATCGTCCGCCCCCAGCCAGGCGCCCTGCCGGGCCTCCAGTAGCTGGATGGGCCCTAAAGGCCTGGCCCAGTAAAGGGTCAGCTGTACTCGATATTCAGGATAGTCATGGATATGACGCCCATAGCAGCCTAAAATTTCGATTTCACAGGCAAGCTCCTCCCGGATCTCCCGGCGTAGCGCCTCTTCCCCTCCTTCTCCCTGTTGGATCTTGCCCCCTGGGAACTCCCAAAATCCCTGATAGGGGCCATAGCCCTTCTCCGTGCCAAAGATTTTTGTCACCGGCCCGCGCTCGTCCACGAGGATGGCCACCACTACCTCCAGCTCCATCAGCCCTCTTTTCGGGCCCCAAGCACCGCCTCCAAGCGGCTCATAAAGCGAGGATAGAGCTGGTCGAAGAAGGCCACCTGCTCTTCTTTGGGGTCCTCCAGAAAGGCCCCCATCTCTTTCTTCAAACGCGACAGCTCCGCATCAGGGGCTTCCTTCAATACCTCCTCCGCCAAAGAGAAGGCCTGGCTGGCCATCCGAAAGCGCTTCATAAACGCATCCTCCTTGGCATTTTCCTCGATGAGCTTGCGGTAGGGCCAGGTCCGGTTGGTATCGGTCAAGCCCGCTTTTAAGGGAATGTAGAGTCCCCGCTCCTGGCAGGCATCCAAAAAATCAGACAGGGCCTGACCGGAGAGTCCCACAAAGAGGGCGTGCTCCAGCGGCTTTTCAAAGGTCATAGCCGGGCAATCCAGCGCCGCCACCTGCCCTTTTGCCATGAGGGACTCTATCGTTTCATCCATTTCTTCATCGCCCACCGGTCGGAGCAGGAACCCCGCCTGGTCGGCTAACTGCTTCCACGCTTCCAATCGTTGACCCTGGATGCCGTAAAAAAGAACCAAGGGTGCTTGCCTGGTCATATGCTTTCCTTTCTGCTTATCTCCGTCTAAGTCCGTGCTTAACAAACCCGGTTTTCAATCGCTTCCCCCCGGACAAAGCGCACGGCATTGGCCAAAACCAGCGCCGCCCTTTTTTGCATCGCCTCCTGGGTGAAATAGCCCACATGGGGCAGCAAAATGGTATGGGGGGCCGATAAAAGTGGGTGATCCTCGGGCAGGGGTGGCTCCTGACTGAAGACATCCACCCCGGCGCCAGCGATCTGTCCCGCCCGAAGTGCCTGAGCAAGGGCCGCTTCTGAAACGATGGGGCCGCGCGCACAATTGATCAAAAAAGCAGATGCCTTCATTTTGCTCAGGGCCTCCGGCCCGATGAAGCCTCGGGTCTCATCATGGAGCGGAAGATGGATGCTGATCAGATCGGACTGGGCCAGCAGCTGGTCCAAATCCGTGTAGTGGGCCCCCAGGTCCTTGACTTCTGCTCGCTCGTGACGGCTATAGGCCAGCACCTCGGCCCCGAAGGCCCGGAAAAGCTGGATCACGCGCAGGCCGATGTGGCCTGTCCCGATGATGCCAACCTCTTTCCCGGCGATCTCATGACCCAGGAAATCCTGCGATCGGCCCCCCTGGCGCAGGCCCTGGTCAGCTTGGGGAAACTGCCGCAGGAGGGCAATGGCAAGGCCGATGACCTCTTCGGCCACCGCCTGATCGGAATAGCCCGCCGCGTTTGATACCATAATCCCCCGCGCCCGGGCCAACTCCAGCGGAATATGGTCCAGGCCTGTAAAAGCCACATTGAGATAGCGAAGGCGATCGGCCTCCTGCAGGGCCTCCTCCGGCAAGGGGCTATTGGCCAGGATCACCTGGTCCGCCCCCGCCAAACGGGCACGCCAATCCGAAAGACTTTGGGGCTTTTGGTCATAGGCGACAAATTGGTGCTCGCCCTGGCCCAGGGCTTCCTGAAAGGCAGCTAGGCCCGCTGCGTCGATGGTTAACGGTTCCGCCAGTACACTCTTCATGCTTCCTCCTTCGGATAGGCCGGAGTGGCCAGGCACAGACCCACCACCTCCAGCCCCAGGTCCTGCAGGGGGCCCAGCCCCTCCTGCATCGTCCTCCCTGTGGTCAATAGATCATCCAGCAAAATGCCCGGTGCTGCTTGCAGGCGGGCAAGCGGGATCCGGCCCCGTTTTTCCCGGCCCTTCACCCAATAGGAGCCCAAAAAGTCCCCCTGCACCAGGTCGGCCGCATAGACGCCCGTCACATTGACCAGGCGGTCCTTTCGATCGACCTTATTTTGCTCAGCCACCTCCCGCACTTTTTTCAGACAATGAACCAGCGCCCATCCCTTTTCCTGGGCCACGGCCTGGGCCAAGGCCTGAGCCGGATTGTAGCCGCGGAGCAGGGCCCGCCTGTTTCGCATGGGCATATAACCGATCCAGCGCACCCGGCTAAACTCCGGAGATTTTGCCAGGTAGGCGCATAAAATTTGTTGAAAGATCACTTGTTTATAACTTTTACCCATAAATTTATATTGGGCAAATTGATCCCGGATAAAGTTGTTATAAAAACAGGCCGCATAGGCCTCCATTCGAGGTCTGGATCCGACCCCTTCGGATAATATCCGGTGGCTGGCCGTTTGGTCAATCAAGTCCCAGCAGTGGGGGCAAAGTCCGCCCGAGGGACCGGGCGGGCCCCCACAGGCGGGACAGGTGGATACAAAAAAAAGGGCTTCGAAAAGCCCTTTTAAGATTTTCGGCCCCTGCTCCCAAAAGCTCAAGAAGTCTCCTCCTTCCATACCGCCTGCAGGTCTATTGCCCGCACTAAGGCCTCCTTCAGACTGGAATTGCGCCGGTCCTTGCGGTCATTTAGGACCATTTTTGAAAGGGCTGCGGGATTGCCCAAAAGAATGCAGAGGCGGGCGGCCCTGGTGATCGCCGTATAAAGCAAGTTGCGGGTGAGGAAAAAAGGAGAGCCGGCGATGATCGGTAGGACCACGCAGGGAAACTCCGATCCCTGCGCTTTATGAATGGTAATGGCGAAGGCATGGGCCAGCTCCGAAAAATCCTTGGCCTCATAGCGCACCTTCCGCCCGTCCAAATCCGCCACCAGGGCCTCCCCGTCCGACTCCAGCCGGTCGATGAAGCCGAAATCACCGTTATAAACCCCTTCTCCTTCTATCCCGTCCGGCCCCACCCAGCGTCGCTGATAATTGTTTTTGATCTGCATAATCTTATCCCCCGGACGAAAGACCTGGCCCCGAAAGAGGGCCTCCTCTTGGTCCTGTTTGGGGGGATTTAGGACCTGCTGGAGGCGTCGATTGAGCTCCTCCACCCCGCAGGGCCCTTTTTTCATGGCCGAAAGCACCTGGATATCCCGCTGGGGGTCCAGCTGATAGGCCTGGGGCAGCCGCCGGGCCACCAGATCCTCCAAAAGATCTGCGCTGTCATAGTCGGTGGGCGCGCTGAGAAAGAAAAAATCCCCCGCCCGCTGGTTCATCTCCGGCAGCCGGCCTGCCTGAATGCGGTGGGCATTGGACACGATCAGGGAGCTGGCACTCTGGCGGTAAATCGTATCCAGTTGGATGGTGGAAAGTCGTCGGGAAGCAATCAAATCCGCCAAAACATTGCCAGGACCCACGGAGGGCAGCTGATCCACATCTCCCACCAAAACCAGCCGGCAGCAATCCGGCAGGGCCCGAAGCAAATGGTCCATCAGGGTAAGATCGATCATGGAAGCCTCATCGACCAGGAGGGCGTCAAGCTCGAGTGGATTGTCCTCGTTATAGGTACAAGCCAAGGCGCCCTCCTGACCCTGAAAGCCCAACAGGCGGTGGAGGGTCGCCGCCTGGAAGTGGGTGGACTCCTCCATCCTTTTCGCAGCCCGGCCCGTCGGAGCGGCTAAGGCGCTTCTTAATCCATTGGCCCGGAAGAGCTCTAAAATCGCCCGCAAAATGGTTGTTTTCCCGGTACCCGGTCCACCCGTAATGACCATAACCGAATGATGGGCCGTCTCCCGAATGGCCTTTTTCTGCAAATCAGACAGGGAGAGGGCCATGGCCTGCTCCACGGCCGCTGCATCGATCACAAGCAGAGGGAGGTCGGAGCCGTGGGCAAGCAGGCGGGCCAGGTGGAAGGCGACGCTCCGCTCCGCTTCAAACGCCCAGGCCGGATACCAGCGATCGGAAGGATCCTGTACCGGCCCCCCCTGACGATAGAGGCGGCCCTGGGTGACCAGGGCCTCCAGGGCCTGATCCAGGTAAGCGGAGGGCTGGCCCAAAAGTCGCTGTAGCTCCTCCTCCACCCGCTGATAGGACCAGAAGCAGGAGCCCTCCTCTACCATTCGGTTGGAAAAAAGATAGGTGAGACCTGCCAGGGTGCGAAAATAGGAATCCTCTGCCACCCCCAACCTTCGGGCAATCTGATCCGCCGTATGAAAGCCAACGCCCTCGATGTCTTCTGCTAAACGATACGGATTTTCCTCCAGCAGCTGCCTGGTTTTGGCGCCGTAGCGCTCGACGATCTTGCCCGCCAGGTGGATGGTCAGGTCTAAAGACTGGAGATAGAGCATGACTGCCCGCGAGGCCTTCTGCTCCGCCAGGGCCTGATGGATCTCCTTGGCCCGCTTCCGGCCAATGCCCCTGATCTTCAGAAGAACCTCAGGATGCTCATAGATGGTCTCGAGTACCTTCAATCCATAGCGTTTGACCAGGGCCTGGGCGCGCGCCTGGCCCAGATGGGGAAAGAGGCCGGACGACAAATAAGCCACCAACTGACCTTCCGTTGATGGCTCCTGTTTCTCCGCTTGATGGACCTGAAATTGCTCCCCAAATTTGGGGTGAAAAGTAAATTCACCTGTCAGGGCATATTGCTCTCCCGGCTGGAGGGATAAAAAACTGCCAACGCAGGGTAAAGGACCGTCTGCTGTCTCCAGGACAAAGACGGTAAAGCCGCTCTCCTTGCTATGATAGCGGACCTTCTCTACTCGACCTTCCACCTGCATCTGGGACTCCTACTCTTCGATACGGCACACATCGGCGCCCAGGCCGCGAAGCTTCTCCTCAAAGTGGTCATAGCCCCGGTCCAAATGGTACACATTATATACCTTTGTCTCGCCTTCGGCGATCAGGCCGGCCAATACCAAGGCGGCACCCGCCCGAAGATCGGTGGCTCGAACCCGGTTGCCCACCAGATGGTCCACCCCGCGAATAATGGCTTCATTGCCCTCCGTCAAAATCAGGGCCCCCATCTTGTTGAGCTCATCCACATGCATGAAGCGGTTTTCAAAAACCGTTTCATCTACTTTGGATTGCCCCTTGGCCGTCGTCATCATGGCCATAAACTGCGCCTGGACATCGGTCGGCAGACCCGGATAAGGCAGGGTCCGAATCTTAAAGGGCTTGAGACTTTTCGCACCCTGGATGGTGATGACATCCTCATCCTCCGCCTCCTCCACCTGGCAGCCTGACTCTCGAAGCTTGGCCAGTACCGGGCGGATATGCTCGCTGAGGACATTTTCCACCGTCACATGGCCTCCCGTCATGGCGGCTGCGATCAAGAAGGTCGCCGCCTCAATCCGGTCTGGAATGATGGCATGATGGGCGCCGCCCAAACGCGCCACCCCCTGAATGCTCACCGTCGAGGTGCCGGCGCCACGAATCTTAGCCCCCATCTTATTTAAGAAGTTGGCTAAATCTACGTTTTCAGGCTCCTTGGCCGCATTTTCAATGATCGTCTCTCCCTTGGCCATGGTGGCCGCCAGCATGATGTTCTGAGTCGCGCCCACGGAGGGGAAATCCAGGTACACGCGGCCGCCCACCAGCCCCCCGACTGGCGCACTGGCCCCGATGACATCGGGCTCCTGATCGATCTCCGCGCCCAAGGCCGCAAAGCCCTTCAGATGGAGGTCCACCGGCCGCTTGCCAATGGAGCAGCCCCCCGGAAGGCCGATCTTCGTCCGACCAAACTTAGTCAGAAGCGGGCCCATGACGATAAAAGAAGCTCGCATGCGGTTGACCAGCTCATAAGGCGGGGCCACCCGGTCCACCCCGCGCGGATCAATCTTGATCACGCCAGGGATATGATCGTCCACCTTGGCGTGGAGGGAGCGAAGCACCTCCACCATCACGTGCACGTCCTCCAGAGGAGGGACATTGTCCAAAATAATTTCTTCATTGCCCAACAGGGAGGCGGCCAGGATCGGCAAAGCCGCATTTTTGGCGCCGGAAATGGCTACTCGGCCCTGCAATGGCGCACTATGCCGGACTCTAATATAGGTCATATCTCTCCTCATTCCAAGGTTCAGACGCTTCCAAAAAAGGCCGATGGGTCCTTTTTTCCGTCCTATTTGGTTCCAAATAACCGGTCCCCGGCATCGCCCAGACCTGGCAGAATATAGGCATTCTCATCCAGGCCCCGGTCCAGCCCCGCCAGGGTAATATCGACATCCGGATGGGCCTCTGTGACCGCCTGAATCCCTTCCGGCGCCCCAATAATCGACACCGCATGGATGGACTGGCAGCCATATTTTTTCAAGGAATCGATCGTATCGATCATGGAGCCCCCCGTCGCCAGCATGGGATCTAGCACGAAAATCTCCCGTTCGCTGACATCGGCCGGCATTTTAAAATAGTATTCAACAGGCTTATGCGTAGCCGGATCCCGGTAGAGGCCCACATGCCCCACCCGTGCAGAAGGTACGATCTCCAAAAAGGCATCCACCATGCCCAGCCCCGCGCGCAGGATGGGGACGAAACAGAGCTTTTTCCCGGCCAAGGCATAGCCCTTGGTTTTCTCCATCGGTGTCTCGATGGCAATCTCCTTGAGCGCTAGATTCCGGGTGGCTTCATAGGCCTCCAGGAGGGCAATCTCCCCTACAATCTGGCGAAATTCATTGGTGGTGGTGTTTTTGTCCCGTAAGATGGTCAGCTTATGCTTAACCAGGGGATGGTCGAGCACGGTAACATTTGGCATGGCTTCCTCCTATCCTTCTATTACGCGGCCGGCGGCCGCCTTCCTCATCCGGTTCATAATTGACGCACCGTAGCCCTCTGCCGGCACGCCCATGGCCCAAATTTTTTGGATCCCCGCCAGATCAAAACGACGGAGGTTGGTAAAAAGGCTATGGCCCATCTCGGTCAAATTGCTGATGGGGCCCTGGCTGATCACATAGGGGGCCTGGAAGCCCTCCTCCTTTAGAAGCTGGCGCAGGGGCTCTTTGCCCTCGTCAAAGACGAGAAAGCCCACGGCCTCGGGACGAGGCGCCCGGGCATAATCAGCGGCCCATCGATCCAGTACCTGTTTCATGGTATCACTTTTTGTGATAAAAATGGTCATTTCTGCAGCAGGGGCGTAATGTTTATATTTCTGGCCCGGCGATTTGGGAATCTGGCCCTGGTCCAGAAGGGCCGGATCGAGGCGGATGCCCGGCAGATAGGGGGCCAAATGATCGGGGGTGTAAAAACCGGGCCGGAGGATCACGGCGGGGTGGACCGTCACGTCCACCACGGTCGATTCGATGCCGATCGCACAGTCGCCCCCGTCCAAAATCAGCGGCAAGCGGCCGGCCATATCCCGGTAGACGTCCACGGCATTGGTCGGAGAGGGGCGGCCCGAAAGGTTGGCCGAAGGGGCGGCGACCGGACACTGGCAGGCACGCAAAAAAGCCCGGGCCGACAACAGGGAAGGCATCCGAATGCCGACCGTGTCGCCCCCGGCGGTCACCTCATCCGGGACCCGGGCGCTGCGCTTCCATATCAGGGTTAAGGGGCCGGGCCACAGGGCGTCCATGAGCGCTGAATAGGGGGTCAAATCCTGATCCACCAGGGGCGGGATTTGCTCCTTCGCTGCAATATGCAAAATCAGGGGGTTGTCCCCCGGACGGCCCTTGGCGGCAAAGATCTGCTTCACGGCCGCCGGATCTAATCCATTGGCCCCCAGCCCGTAGACCGTTTCGGTGGGAAAGGCGACCAGGGCGCCGGAGCGAATGAGGGCGCCAGCACGCGCCAGGAGCGCCTCATCCAGGTGGCCCTCCGGATCATAGACTGGCAGGCAATCCGTATCAAGGGTCCGAGAAATCCTGGACTGACCGAGTCCCTCGGCTTGCAAAAATTCCTGGTCCTGCTTCATTGCCCGCCCTCCCCTTCGCTGATGGCATGGTTGAGCTTGGGAATAAGCTGTTTTTTCCTCGACAGAAGGCCGGGCGCGACGAACATGTGACGCTGGAGGGTCTGGGCAAATTCCCGGGCGACATATTGGTCATGGGCGCCTGCGACCATGACCTTTGACGACTCTTCAAAAATATTGGTCATGAGCAGGATATAAGTATCGTCCCCCTGCTCCCGGAGAATCCGGTTCATCTCCTGATAGAGCTTCTCCGTCAGCTCCTCGGTCATATGATCCTCCATGGTAAAGACCTGGGCCACCCGGACCTTTTGCCCCCGAATATCGAAGAATTTCACATCCTCGGTCAGGATATCCTTGGCCTTTTTGTGGGTCAGGTCGGTTCCGGCTCGGAACATTTCCATGGCGTACTTTTCTGGGTCAATGCCTGCCACCGGCGCCAGCCTGGCTACGGCCAAACGGTCTTGATCCGTCGTCGTGGGCGACCGGAACAGGAGGGTGTCGGAGATGATAGCGGAGCACATGAGCCCCGCCGCGACCCGGGAGGGGCGAATGCCCTGTTCATAGAAAAGCTGAGAGATGATGGTGGAGGTGCAGCCCACTGGGACGTTTCGGAAGTAAATAGGCCCTGCCGTGGTCACATTGGCCACCCGGTGGTGGTCGATGATCTCCAGAATTTCAGCCTGGCCCAAATCAGGGATGGACTGGGAGGCTTCATTGTGATCGACCAGGATCACCTGTTTTTTTCTGGTATTGATCAGGTGGTAGCGGGAAATGGAGCCGACCACTCGATTTTGTGCATCGACAACCGGATAGGAGCGAAAGCGGGTGGAAGCCATCTTCTGCCGCACATCGGGCAGGTAGTCCGTGGTATGAAAATAAATCAGGTTCTCCCGGGTCATCAGGAAGCCGACCGGGACCGCCTGGGGCAGGAGGCGGGCTGCCGTATAGGTAGATAGGGCCGTCGAAAGAACGGTCACCCCCGCCTGGTCCGCCTGGGCGAGCAAATCCTCGGCCATTTCCGTCCCATTGGTCAAAATGAGCAGGGCCACGCCCTTTTGAATGGCGTCGCGCTGGGCTTCCCGGCGGTCCCCCACCAGGACCAGGTCGTTTTCGCTGATCAGGTCATTGTCCACGTGGCTCATGGCATAGATGGTGATCGCTCCGCTGATGGGGCGGGCCTCCTTGGGCTTACAAAGGGGCTTAGCGGACAACACCTGGATAATATTGGTCAGGGGCGTCTCGGCCCGTCCTAATATATTGTCGTTCCAAATATTGGCATAGGAGTGGGCAATGTTGGATAAGGAAATAATGCCCAGCAAGCGGTCCGCTTCATCGACCACAGCCAAATTGTTCTGATAGTTGCTCTGAATGATCTCCGTCGCCTGGTAGAGGGTCGTATCCGGTGAAATGCCACTGGAGGCATCGATCGAAAGATCCCCTAAAATCGGCTGAATGCTCTCCAGATACTGGGGCGGTTCCACCTGAAAATAGTCCAGCACGAAGCGGCTTTCCTGGTTGAGCTCACCCAGGCGGACCGGCACCGCTTCCCGGCTGCCCAGGCGGTTCTTCAGCTCGGCATAGGCCAGGGCGGAGCAAATGGAGTCTGTATCCGGATTTTGATGGCCGGTGATATAGATCTTGTCTTCTTTTCCCATCGTCTTTGCCTGGTCCATCCTTAGGCCTCCTTTGGGGCATCGTCCGCCGCCGCTTCCTGCTTTTGAATGGGTTCATGGCCATAGAAAACGAGCGAGCGATTTAAAAGCTCCATAAACTCCTCCCCCGTGATCGTTTCCTTCTCCAGGAGGTAGCCGGCCAGATCGTGAAGCTGCTGCTCATAGCGCGTCAGGATATCGTAGGCCGACTGGTGAGCCGTGTGGATGATCTCCTTGACCATCCGGTCAATCTCCCCTGCCGTCTCCGGGGCAGCCATTAGCGAGGTGTCCCCGCCCAGATAGGCATTTTCCACCGTCTCCAGGGCAATGAAGGAAAAGGCTTCGCTCATGCCGAAGCGGGTGACCATGGCCCGGGCAATCCGAGTCGCCCGTTCAATGTCATTGGAGGCTCCAGTAGTAGCGGTGTGAAAAACGAGTTCTTCCGCCGAGCGGCCACCTGAGAGGACCTCGATCTCCCGCTGGAGATCCTCCCGCGTCTGCAGGACCTTCTCCTCCTCATCGACCTGCATGGTATAGCCCAGGGCGCCGGAGGTCCTTGGGATAATGGTGATCTTGGTCACCGGCGCCGCCTGCTTTTGCAAAGCCGCGACCAGGGCATGGCCCACCTCATGATAGGCAATCATCTTTTTGTCCCGATCCGTAATCACTGCGTTTTTCTTCTGCTGGCCGGCCAGGACGGTCTCCACCGACTCCATCAAGTCCTCCGTCGTTACCTGGTCCCGCTTTTGACGGACCGCCCGGAGGGCTCCTTCGTTAATAATATTGGCCAGATCAGCGCCCGACGTCCCGGCAGTCATGCGGGCCACCGCCTGAAAATCAATATCCCGCTCCATCCTTACATCACGGGCGTGCACACGGAGGATGGCCTCCCGGCCACGCACATCCGGCAGCTCCACCCGCACCGTCCGGTCAAAGCGCCCCGGCCGCGTAAGCGCGGGATCCAGAACCTCAGGCCGGTTGGTAGCAGCCAGAATGACCACGCCGGCGTTGGCATCAAAGCCGTCCATCTCGGAAAGGAGCTGGTTGAGGGTTTGCTCGCGTTCGTCATTGCCCCCCAGCCCCCGACCATCGCGCCTTTTGCCGATGGCATCAATCTCATCGATAAAGACGATACAAGGGGCCTTTTTCTTGGCCTCCTTAAAAAGGTCCCGCACCTTCGAGGCACCCAGGCCCACAAACAGCTCCACAAATTCAGAGCCGGAGATGATGAAAAAGGGCACATCGGCCTCTCCCGCTACGGCCTGGGCCATCAGGGTTTTGCCGGTTCCCGGCGGCCCCACTAAAAGGACCCCCTTGGGGCAAATGGCCCCGATGGATTCATATTTTTTGGGATGGGCCAGAAAATCGACAATCTCATCCAAGGACTCCTTGGCTTCATCCTGGCCGGCCACGTCGTCGAAGCTCTTTACCGTTTCCGCCTTCACATAGACCTTGGCGTTGGACTTGCCAAAGCTGAGTGCATTGGACCCCGATACGGACTTCATGAGCCGGGAACCAATGAACCAGAAAAGAAGAAGGGGGAAGAGGAAGGTCAAGAGGAGCGTGATCAGGGGATTGGGCGTGGGTGGGATGATGGCCCCAAACTCCACGCCTTTTTTCTTGAGGGTCTCCGTCAAAGTTGGATCCTCCCAGGGGCCGGTCTCATAGGCCTCCTTTTTGCCCTGCTCGTTTTGGATTTCAAAGACAAAGCGATTTTCCTTGCGCGAAACCTTTTGCACCCGGTTCCGATCCAACTCCTGGACAAAGCGGGAATAGGGCACCTCCTTGACCGGCTTTTTATTGACCGCTGGTACAATGAAAAGCTGGGCCACAATCAGGGCCAGGAGGACAGCTATATAGTAATAGGTAATCTTTTTGGGTTGACGATCTGGATTGTTTTTCATGCCATTCCTTTCTAGAAAGACGTCGCTTCTGTCCTGATTCGGGTATAAGATAATCAGTCGGCGACGGGATCTCCCTTTATTCTACCCCAGGAAGGGGAAGCTATTCCTCCCTCTGAGAGATTCTGACGGGACCATCGGATCCCGCGACCAACCCGCCGAAACGGTGATAAGAGAAAAAGACATGCGAGGAGGCCACTATGGGATTGATTAAAGCAGCAATCGCTGCAGCAAGCGGAGGGCTGGGCGATGCCTGGCTCGAGTCCATCGAATCTGCCTACATGGGTCCAGAAATCATCACGGCGCCTGGCGTCCCGGCCCGAGGAAATGATCCCCGGGATACCAATACGAAAAAATCGGCTCAGACCATTTCCAACGGTTCGATCATTCACGTACAAGAAAACCAGTGTATGCTCCTGATCGACGGCGGCAAGATTGTCGACTATACGGCGGAGCCAGGCTACTACAAGGTAGAAAATTCGTCCCTGCCCTCGCTGATGAACGGCCAGCTGGGCGAGTGGGTAAAGGAGTCCTTTAACCGTTTCCGTTTTTCCGGCTCCACCCCCCTCAAGCAGGCGGCCTACTTTGTCAACCTTCAGGAGATCCGCGGCATCAAATTTGGCACCCCGGCCCCGGTGTCCTATTTTGACAATACCTACAATGCAGAGCTCTTCCTCCGGGCCTACGGGACCTATACCATCCGGGTGGTGGACCCCATCAAGTTCTACCGCGAGGTGGCGGACAAGGATGCTGACGTCTCCCTCACCATGGAGGACATCAACGAGCAATACCGCAATGAGTTCTTGACGGCCTTCCAATCGGCCCTCAACCGCTATTCCCGCGATGGGGAACGGATTGTCTACATCACCTCTCGTGGCCAGGACCTGGCCAATTATATGCAGGACGCCCTGGATGAAAAGTGGGAAAATGAGCGGGGCTTCGTGATCGAAAGCGTCGCCATCGCCTCGATCTCCTACGATGAGGACTCCAAGAAGCTCGTCGAAATGCGCAACAAGGGCGCCATGCTGGGCGATCCCTCCATCCGGGAGGGCTACGTCCAGGGCTCCATCGCCCGTGGGCTGGAGGCGGCTGGTTCCAACGAAGCTGGTGCCGGCGCCACCTTTATGGGGATGGGCATCGGTATGAATGCCGCTGGTCAGGGCATGGGCGCCTTCTCCCAAACCAATGCCCGGCAAATGGAGGCCGCCGCACAGAAGGACCAGGCGGGCCATCCGGCCGAGGCTCCTGCGCCCGGCCCGGTAGGCGGGGAGACGGCGACGGCGGAGTGGGTCTGCCCCCAATGTGCCCACCACAATACTGGAAAATTCTGTTCAAATTGTGGAAGCAAGCAGCCCGAGCCCAGTTCGCGCACCTGTCCGGCCTGCCAGCATCCGGTGGCCGATCCGGAGGCGAAATTTTGCCCGGACTGCGGCGCCAAGCTTTCCTAAGCACGCATCCCAACAAAACAGGCCCCCGCGATAAAGGCGGGGGCCTGTTTTGTATGCTTTTAGAGGCGAATCACCTCATCGAATCGGTCCAAAATCGTCACCTCATTGACATGCGTAATCA
The DNA here is from genome assembly GCA_902489145.1 of uncultured Tissierellia bacterium. GTDB lineage: Bacteria > Bacillota > Clostridia > Tissierellales > Peptoniphilaceae > Kallipyga. Next base: position 34,721 of record CABTYV010000005.1, read on the forward strand.
CAATCACCATCTTATTTTCAATGCCCAGGATCAGGTCAAATACGATCCTGCTGGTCTCCGGATCCAAATTGCTGGTCGGTTCATCAAAAATCAGCACCTCGTAGTCCTTGACCAGGAAGCGCGCCATATCGATGCGCTGCTTCTCTCCGGTCGACACCTGGTTGCGGCTGCCTGCTTCGATCGGTTTTTGAAGGAAGGCTTCCGTAAATTTTAATTTTTGATAGAGGGCCTGCTCATCTGGCAGGTCGCGTCCCAGGGCAATGTTCTCCTCAACGGTCCCCGCTAAATAAAAATCATTGCGCTGAATATAGGCGATCCGCTGGTACAGCGCATCGCTTGCCAGCGTCTCCACCGCCTGGCCATTGACCAGCACCTGGCCCTGGTAGGCATCGCGCTGATAATATTTCATGACCAGCTTCATCAGGGTGGACTTTCCGCGACCCGATTCCCCCACGATGGCATATTTCTGATGGCCCGAAAAATGCAAATCATAATGGTCAAAGAGGACCTTCTCATCGCCAAATTGCAGGCTCAAATCCTTCAGGTCAATGGTCCGGATGGGACCTACCAGCTTTCCGCCCTGCTTTTCCGGCTCTGCCAGGATCACATCCAAATCCTGCCGAATCTCATCAGTGGTCCCCATCAGATTTTTATACTGGGCCACCATGCGAATGGGGTTGAACACGCTATTGAGCAAATTCACGGCCGCAATCAAGAGGCCAACGGTGATTTCCCCTTTCAGCGCAAACCAGACACCGACAGACATACAGGCCAGTTGAGCGAAAAAGCTAAAGAACATTCCAAGATAGCTGGCCGCTTCCGTCACAAACATATAGGAAAAGCGACTTTGCTCAAAGCGACGATCCTGATCCTGATAGCGATGAAAAAAGAGCGCAGAAAGGCCCAAAAGCTTCATTTGTTCAAAGCCGTGCAGATAATTATTGGCCATCTTCAGGTATTCGGCGTTTTTTTCTGAAAATTCATGGGTCTTTTTCGCCATCAGCTTGCCCGGCAGCTGCGATAAAGCCATCACCAACAAAGAGATCCCGATGAAATAAAGGCAGAGCTTCCAATGAATGGAAAAAAGAAAGCAAAGCGTCACGATCGCCGTCAAGATTTCGGAGATGATCTCACAGCGGGGGGAGAGATAGTTCTCCTTTAAAATATCGATATTTTTCGTTAGATTGTTGAGATAGTATTCATTGGACTTGCACTGGTAGTCGCTGATTTCTTTTCGGTTCAGGGCTCGGACGACTTCCTTTTTTACATCCTGGATGATCCCTGAAATATTCTTACTCTTGGCATACACATAGAACATTGAGACGAAGGAAGCCAGCAGCGCCATTAAACCACAGCGACCGATTTTCTGCGCGAAATCCGCCTCCTGGTGGACCACCACATCAATCACCGCACCGAGCTGGATGGAAAACAGGGAGAACAGCACGGCGGAAGCGGCACTAAGCAGAATGGTCCACCCATAGGTCAGCCAATGCTGTTGCACAATTTTTTTCATCATCCCCTCCTCGTCGTTCTCCCGAACTGAAAAAAGCTTGCAGGAAATCCTGCAAGCCGTCGCTTTGCTTAGGCCACATGGGGCAGCGCTTCGATCCATGCCCCCTCTTTCTTAACGCTTACGTTCTCCTGAACGTCCCTTTGGTGCACTCAGTTCTCCTGGAAAAGACGGATCAAATCCTTCATGGGCTGGCTGAGCCACTTTTTCTTGTGGATAATCAGCTGGCGCGTCATGGTCAACTGGAAGTCAGTGACCGGGAGAATCTGCACCTGGTCCCGGAAGGGTTCCCGGCGCAAGGTATAGCGGGGTAAAAAGGAAATCCCCATGTTCTGGCTCAAGAGGCGCAGAATAATGTCAGTGTTGGGTACCTCTAAGCGCATCTGCAGCTCCAGGCCCCGCTTGGCCAGCTCCTGCTCCAGTGCGAAGCGGTAATTGTCATTTTTCTCGGTCAACAGGAAGGGGTAGGGGACGAGGCTTTGTAGGGTTAATTTTTGCTCCTGGCAAAGGGGATGCTCCTTCGAGGCGATAAAGCACAGCTCCTCTTCCTCCTCCACCGGCTTGCGCCAATTGACGTCATAAAGCGGCTTATCTAACAGGTAGGCAATATCCAGCTCGTTATTATTCACCATCCGCTCCATCTCCCAGGGAGAGCCCGTCGTCAGGCGGACGGACTGGTCCGGATGCATCTCATAAAATTCGATCAAAACATCTTGTACATAGGAGTTGCAGAGCGAATGAATGGTGCCCAGGTGAATCGGGTCCTTAATGGCCACATGCTCCATGTCATACTTGGCCACCCGGCAGGCCGTTAAAATCGACTGGGCGTGGTCGTAGAAGATCTGGCCCGGGGCGGTTAGATTGACCCCCTTGCCGATCCGGTCGAAGAGGCGCGTATTGAACTCCTCTTCCAGCTGCTGGATCTGGATGGTAATGGCCGATTGGGTATAGTGAAGCTCTCGGGCCGCCTGGGAAAAAGACCCCCGGTCCGCCACCATGATAAAAGTTTTTAAATAGGCCAATTTCATCTGCCCGCTCCACCTCTCCTTGTACAATCGCTTTCTATTAAGAATAGCAAATATCCCTCTGAAAGGAAAGACTTTTCCCCTCTTTTGCGAATTTTCCCCCTGTTAGACTATATAAAAGATTAAACAAGATAAAATATTAGATTAATATTTTTTATATGCCCTATAAAATCCATAAATTTTACATAACCTACCTTCAGGCGTATAATAATTGTAATGGTAGCGTTTGCATCGTCAAATGCACCTCGGCCGTTTCTATTTATAACTTATTTGGAGGAAATTATGGCTAGCACTCAGAAAAAAACACATCTGGGGCTGATTCCTCGGCTGATTATTGCAATCATCCTAGGTATCCTGATCGGCTCCTACCTCCCGGAAGGCTTCCAGCGGATCGTCTACACCCTGTCCAGCTTCTTTGGTTCCTTCCTGAACTTCGTCATCCCATTGATGATCCTGGCCTATGTCACCATGGGGATCGCAGACTTGAGCCAGGGCGCCGGTAAGCTCCTGTTGATTACCGTTGCCATCGCGTATGGCTCCACCCTGATCGCAGGCTCTGCTTCCTATCTGGTCTCATCCGCGCTCTTCCCCTCCTTCATTTCGAAGGAAGCCATTGCGAAGATCACGGCGACCGCTGGCAAAAGCCTGGAGCCCTACTTCGTCATCAAGATTCCGCCCCTGCTGGATACCATCTCCGCAGTGACCCTGGCCTTTATCATCGGCCTCTGCCTGTCCACCATGAAGGGCAAGGAATTGGGCAATTCGATCTACGGCGTCTTTGATGAATTCTCCAAGATCATCGACAAGGTCCTGCGCAGCGTCATCGTACCGCTCCTGCCGCTTTTGATCTGCGGAACCTTCACCAACATGACCTACTCTGGTCAAACCTTCACCATCCTGTCCATTCTGTGGAAGGTCTTCCTGGTCGTCCTGATCATGCACTGGATTTACATCTTTATTCAGTTCTTCGTCTCCGGCGCCATCGCCAAGAAGAGCCCGCTGGCCATGATCAAAAACCAGATCCCGGGCTATACCACCGCTTTGGGAACCCAGTCCTCTGCTGCGACCATTCCGGTCAACATCCAGTGCGCAGCCGCCAACGGCACTTCGGAAGAAATTCGCAACTTCGTTATTCCGCTCTGCGCCAACATCCATATGTGCGGGTCCATGATCACCATCACCGCCTGCGCAACGGCCGTCTGCTATATGTATAACCTGCCGATCAGCCTGGGCATTGTCGTGCCCTTCATCGCGACCCTCGGCATCGCCATGGTCGCCTCTCCGGGTGCGCCGGGTGGATCCATCATGACCGCTCTGCCCTTCCTCTACCTGATCTTTGGGAAAGAGCATGGTGCAGTAGACGGGGCTATTGCCCAGCTCATGATCGCCCTCTACATCACCCAGGACTCCTTCGGGACCGCCTGCAACGTCTCCGGCGACAACGCCATTGCCGTTTTGATCGACACGATCAACGACCGCTTCATCCGCAAGGGTGCGAAATAGGCTTTACCCCTTCGCCCCTCTGGGGATGGAACAACCAGGAGCCTGCCCGCTTGCGGGCGGCTCTTACATAGGCGAGGGCCTTTCACATATGCCTAAAATCGCCCGATCGGCCAAATCCAAACGGCCGGTGCCGCAGATCCCCACCGTCCTTATTATGAAAAAGAAATGAGGTCCTATGAACGTATTTTCTATTATCGGGCCGGTCATGATCGGTCCCTCCTCCTCCCATACGGCAGGTGCCTGCCGCATCGGACGGATTGTGTACCTGATGACAAATGGTGCGCCCATGAAGGAGCTAAAGATTGAACTGTCCGGCTCCTTTGCCCACACCTACCAGGGGCATGGGACAGACCGGGCTCTGTTAGCCGGCATCATGGGCTATGACACGGACTCCATCGAGATCCGCGACGCCCTGGACATTGCAACCCAGCGGGGGATCCACTATGAGTTCATCCCCACCCATATTCCCGAATCCCACCCCAACACCGCCCGAATCACCTACACGCTCCAAAGCGGGGAGACAGGGTCGCTCATGGGGGCTTCCATTGGCGGCGGCAACATTCGGATCGAGGCGGTCAATGGCATGCACGTCAACCTCACCGGGGAGCGGACGACCGTGATGGTGCTTCACAATGATGTCCCGGGCGTCATCGCCGATGTCACCTATATGATTTCGGAAAAATATGCCCACATCAATATCTGCAACTTCACGCTGGGCCGCCAGAAGAAGGGGGGCCTGGCCTTAATGACCATGGAATTTGACAATCCCTTCCCCGAAGGGATGAAAGAAGAGATCGAAAAGATTGATGAAGTGGTCAATGTCATCATCTTTCCGGCGATCTAGGAGGTAGGCATGGCAAAAGAATTCTTCACCATTCAAGAACTTGTCGACGAGGCCAACCGTCAACAAATAAAGATTTCAGACCTGGTCCTGGAAAATCAGGCGGAGGCCCTGGAAAAAAGCCCACAAGAAGTCTATGACATCATGGATGCCTATTTTGAGACGATGATTGAAGGGACCCATTTCCGGGAGCGGGACAATCTGCCCTCTACCTCTGGTTTAACCGGGGGCGAGGCCGCCAAGGTCATGGCCTACGCTGATCAAAATCAGGGCGGTTTTGCGGGGCGCTTTTTCACCTCTGCCGTCGCTCGGGGCATGTCCGTTTCCAACTGCAATGCCGCCATGGGTCGCATCGTCGCAACGCCGACGGCCGGCTCCTGTGGGATCCTGCCAGGCGTTTTGGTGACCCTGCTGGAGGAAGACGGCGTGGCACGGGAACGCCTGGTCCGGGCCCTCTTTGTAGCCGCTGGCTTTGGCATGATCATTGCAAAATCCGCCTCTATCTCCGGTGCGGAGGGAGGCTGCCAGGCGGAATGTGGTTCCGCCTCCGGTATGGCGGCCGCCGCCCTGGTCGAAGTGCAGGGGGGCAGCCCCCAGCAGTGTGCGGATGCCTGCGGCATGGCCTTGATCAACCAGCTGGGCCTGGTCTGTGATCCGGTAGCCGGTCTGGTCGAAATCCCCTGCGTCAAGCGCAATGCCGGCTCGATCGCCATTGCCCTCTCGGCCGCGACCATGGCGCTGGCCGGTGTGGACCTCTATATCCCCGTCGATGAGGTGATCGGGGCGATGAAGGCGATTGGCGATGGGATGCCCGCTTCCCTACGTGAGACCGCAGGCGGCGGACTGGCGGCAACCACCACCGGACGCGCCCTCCGCAACCAGGTCTTTGGCAAAATCCAATCCACTACCCATGAGGACGATTTGGCCTAACAAGCCCATTCCTTTTGATACTGCCCTTCCCCGAACCGGCTCTCGCCGGTTCGGTTTTTTTTCTTCTCCCCTGGAATCATGGTATCATTGACCTATCAAAGATTTTGGAAGCGATATCAATTTCCTTCATGACCTGGTCCGCCCCTGACTTCAGTCAGGTCCTGAGCCCTTACCTGAGCGCAGTCGGACTACCTTTCATGAAAGCTAGTGAGGAGTAAAACGTGAACTATATCATTGTCTATGCCTTAACCGCCCTGGCCTCTCTTTTTGAATGGCCTGTCGAAAGTGGAGACTTCCGTGTCTCCGCCGGTATTATCGTCTTTATGGTGGCGCTCCACCATAAGCGCTTTTCACGCCCTATCCTGATGAGTTTAGGTGCAGGGCTGGTGGTCACCCTCTTCCGAGTCGGCGTTGCCTCTCTTTCGGGCGGCCAGAGTCGGGTCTTTTCCTACCTGCTGGAAATCTCCTTCTATGTCGGCTACGGCATCGTCTATACCCTGATTTCCCGCTACCATGAGGATCAGATCTATCCCCCCACTCTCTTATTTACCTTCTTTCTCTCCGATTTTGGCGGGAACCTGCTTGAATTTATCATCCGCAACCTGATCGGCGACCAAGGCTACTCCTCCGTTTCTTTCCTCACCCTCTTCCTGGCCGCCCTCCTCCGCTCGCTCTTGATCATCCTATTCCTCTGGATCTGGCACAAATTGGACCAAAAAGCCCGTCCGGTGAAAGGAGCCTAAATGATGCAGCAATTCAATCACTGGATCCAGCAATTTTCCACCTTTATGGCCCAGGTGGACCAAACCCCCTTTGCCCAGGGCATCCTCACCTTTAAGAATTTCCTTTGGGACTATATCCTGCTCTTTCTCTTAGTCGGCATCGGAATCTACCTCAGCGTCACCCTCAAATTTCCCCAGCTCCGCTATCTTTTTCCCTCACTCAAAAAAATGCTGGGTGACATTATTAAAAAGAAGCCCTCTAAGGAAGGCACCATGACCCCCTTCCAATCCCTGGCCACGGCAGTCGCCTCTCAGGTCGGTACGGGCAATATCATCGGCGTAGCCACCGCTATTGCCGCGGGCGGCCCCGGGGCCGGCTTCTGGATGCTGGTCTCCGCTTTCTTTGGCATGGCGACCATTTTTTCGGAGGCGGTTCTGGCCCAAATTTACCGAACCAAGATCCACGGTGAAACCTGCGGGGGCCCCGCCTATTATCTGAAAAATGGCCTTCACTCCCGCTTCCTATCCACCTTTTTTGCCATCTTTTGCATCCTGGGCCTGGGCATCGTCGGCGTCATGGTCCAATCCTCCGCCGTCGTGCAATCCTTCCATGCCTCCTTTGGCCTGCCCCGCGCCTGGGTCACCCTGGCTTTGGCCGTCATCGTCGGCATCATCCTGGCCGGTGGTATGGGCCGCATTGCCAAGTTTTCTGAAACCGTCGTCCCCTTCATGGCCTTTGCCTATATCTTTGCCTCCCTGGTCATCATTTGCATGAACCTCGGCCAATTCCTCCCCGCCCTGCTCTCCATGGTCCAAGGTGCCTTCGCTCCCCAAGCCATTTTTGGCGGCGTGCTGGGCATCAGCATCCGTGAATCCATGCGCTTCGGCATTGCCCGAGGTCTCTTTTCAAACGAAGCCGGAATGGGCTCCACGCCCCATTCTCATGCCACCGCCGATGTCAACCATCCCGTCGAGCAGGGCATGACCTCTATGATTGGCGTATTTATCTGCACCTTCCTGATCTGCCTCTCCACCGCCATGATTAACCTCGTCTCCGGCGCCTACGACCCCACCATGCCCCAAGCCGAGCTCTCCGCCTTCGCCGAGCTCATGACTCAAACCGCCTTTGGCCTTTCCTTCGGCCGCATTGGCGAAGGCTTTCTGACCATTGCCCTCTCCAGCTTTGCCCTCACCACCATCGTCGGCTGGTACTTCTTTGCAGAGGCCAATGTCAAATTTCTCTTCGGCCGCAACAAGCTTTTTGTCCAAAGCTTCCGCGTGATCTCCATTTTCTTCCTGGTGCTTGGCCCCACCCTGGGCGGCGACTTCATTTGGACCCTGGCCGACCTCTTTATGGGCCTCATGGCCCTGCCCAATATTATCGGCCTGGCCCTCCTCCGCAAGAAAACCACAGCCTGCTTGAACGACTATATCGCCCAAAGTCGCGCCGGCCGCGAACCCCTCTGGACCCCACCCGAAACCATCCAGGGCATGGAAGAAATCGACCAGTAGCGGTTGCCCTTCCAGTTGAAATCCAAACAAAGCCCCTCGAGCCCAGCTCGAGGGGCTTCCTGATCACAAGCAAAAAGGAAGGGCGGCCGCGAGCCGCCCTTCTTTTTTGTACAAGACGACAGGAAGTCGGGCCACGCCCGATTCCTTCCGCCTATCATTGCATAAAAAAGCGCCTTTGGTGAGGGCGCCGCCGCTTCTGTATCATCCGTCGGACGGAGGCCAACTCCGCTTCGTTTCGGACCGCTTACCGAAGGCCGACTGTGTTTTCGGACGGTCGCTGGGGTTTTGGGCAGAGGTGTAGAGGAAAACAGGCACCCCCCTGTTTTCCTCTACAACAAAATTGGACTTTTCGCAAAAATGGGGGAGGAAAAAGGCCACCCCCTCGTTTTTCTCTCC
>CABTYV010000006.1 GCA_902489145.1 uncultured Tissierellia bacterium
TTACCGCCGAGGATTATCGTCGCTTAGCCTATGAAAAAATGGAGGAAATTTGGAAACGGGGGAGGCTTCCTCTTTTCGTAGGCGGAACCGGACTTTATTTGGAAGCAGTCTTCAAAAATCAGATAGGTCCGAAACAGGGACCCGACATAGGTTAGATCATCATAAGCAGGCAGGTCACTCGTTTCCTGGGCAGGATCCAGGAGGAGGTCTGGACGATCCAGCCTTTCCGATTCTTCCAGGGTTTCTACGAAAAGATCAGCCTGATAGGAAGCCTCCTCATTTTGAGGGGGTGCGATCTCCTCATCAGTGAAAAAGGAAAAGGGATTTTGCTCTTCCTTGCAGCTGATAGTTTCTACTGGATGCGATCGTTCCTTCGTAGCGTCAGGCCAATGGTATCGGTCCAAAATCGCCTGATAGGCCTCCTCCGATGAAAGATCAGAGAAAAGCCCCGTTTCCTTTTTCGGTTCGGAGGCCTCCGGAAGCCTGGGACGGTGGAAAAGTGTTTCCTGTCCACTTTTTGTTATGAGGTCTAGGAGCTCTTCGGGATAATCATAACGAATGATTTGCTTATTGGGGTGAATGTTGACCTCCAGATGGCGGGCATCAGTCTCGATATAGACCTGGAAAGCGGGATAACGGCCATTGGGAATGACGGATTGATAGAGATGCTCTAGCGCCTCTCGGATCGGCTCATCCTCTATATAACGGCCATTCATATAGATCAGTTCCATCTGCCGATTGCCACGATAAAAGGTATTATTCCCCATATAGCCGTGAATTTGATAGTGTGGGCTCTTGCCCTGGAGGGGAAGCAGAGCTTCATAATAGGCGCTGCCAAAGAGAATGAGCAAATTTTCTTGGGCACTTTTCCGGCCATCGGTCTGGAAAATCCGTTTCCCCTCCCGACTGAAGCGGAAGGAAATTTCAGGATGGCCGACCGCATAGGCATAGAGAATACGGGCCACATGATTGCCCTCTACACCAGCTGTCCGCAGAAAATCCCGCCGCACCGGCAGCGAATAAAAGAGCGCTTCAACAATCATTTGAGTGCCTACCGCCATAGCCAGAGGACGCTGGTTTATTTTTTCTCCGCCCTCCCAAACCAGCTCCAGGCCCAGGTCCTGCTCCTCTGTTCTCGAACGAGCCGTCAGCTTGGAAACAGCTGCAATGGAGGCTAAGGCTTCCCCACGGAAGCCCAAGCTTTTGGTCTGATAAAGATCTTCAAATTGTGCGATTTTAGAAGTGGCATGGCGTTCGATTGAAAGAGGCAGGTCCTCCTCGCGGATCCCCGTCCCGTTATCCGTCACAATGATTTTTTGCTTGCCTCCGTCCATGATCTCTACAGAAATTTCATCAGAGCCGGCATCGATGGCATTCTCAATCAGTTCCTTTACGACGGAAGCAGGGCGTTCAATCACCTCACCGGCCGCAATACGGGCGATGGTCGCTTCATCTAAGATATGGATACGCATCACGATTCCCCTTTCAAGTCGTCTGCTGTCTGAATCAACGATGCGAGCTGCTGAAGTGCTTCCATAGGCGTGACTTGATTGATATCGATCTGAGCGATTTGAGTCAAAAAAGCCTCCTTTCGGTAATCTGAAAAAGCGTCAGCTTCTTCCACCGCTTTCTCGTCTGGCAGCAGGTTCTCGTTTTGGGCGTCCATATGAGCGAGCAGGTAGGCCGCTCGGTCTAGGATTTCCTGAGGAAGGCCCGAAAGCTTGGCCACCTCAATTCCATAGGATCGGTCGGTCAAGCCTTCAACCACCTTGCGCAAAAAGATCAGCGCTCCCCCCTCTTCCCGGATATCCACCTTGCGATTGGTCAAGCTGTTGTCCGCCTGGGCGAGTGCGGTCAGCTCGTGGTAATGAGTGGCAAATAGGGTTTTGGGCTGATCATGATGGTCCAAATATTCCAAAATGGCATAGGCGATGGCTAAGCCATCGTTGGTGGAGGTTCCCCTTCCCACCTCATCAAGCACTAAAAAGGAATGGGGACTCGCTTCACGCAGAATTTCCGCCATTTCCTTCATCTCGACCATAAAGGTGGACTCGCCCATCGCCAGATGATCTTTTGCCCCAATCCGGGTCAATATCTTATCTGTGAGCGGCAGTGATGCCCGCTTGGCAGGAACAAAGGAGCCCATTTGTGCCATGATCAAAATCAATGCGTTTTGCCGCATATAGGTGGACTTGCCAGCCATATTGGGCCCCGTGATAATTTGAATTCGGTTCTCCTTGGATCCAATGAAAAGATCATTGGCGACAAAGCTTCCCTCTAAAACCTGTTCAATGACCGGATGGCGGCCTGCTTCAATTTCAATCCTCCCCTCCTGATTAAAGGAAGGCCGGATATAATCATGTTCATCGGCTGACTGGGCAAAGGATATAAGCACGTCCAGCCGGGCCAGTCTTTTTGCTGTTTCCTGGATACGGAGGGCCGCTTTGGCCACCTCCTCTCGAAGGCTTTGAAAAATCTCATATTCCTTGGCCCGGATGGCCTGCTCATCCCCGGTGATTTTTCCAGCCTGGGCTTCCAAGTAGTCGGTCGTGTAGCGCTCCGCATTTTTCATGGTTTGCTTGCGGTGGTAGTCCTCCGGCACTTTATCATAGTTGGACTTCGTCACTTCGATAAAGTAGCCTGCATTTTTACGAAATACGATCTTTAAATTGCTGATACTCGTGCGTTTTCGCTCCTCCTGCTCGTAAAGGAGCAAGGCCTCCTTGGCTCGGTCAGAGCCGTAGCAGAGATCGTCCAGTTCTGTGGAAAAGCCTTTTTGGATTAAGCCTCCTTCCGTAATCAGAACGGGTGGTTCTTCGACGATCGCACGGTCAATCAGATCCCTCAGCTCTGCCAAGGGATCCAACATTTGCCCTTCCTTCTGGACCAGAGCGATAGAAGAGGCCAATAAAGCTTTCTTGATGGGCAAAAGGGCGGACAGAGAGTAGGAAAGAGAGAGCAGGTCTCGGGCATTGCCTCGCTGATAGGCAAACTTGCCCAGTAAGCGTTCCAAATCGTAAATTTGACCGAGTCGCTCCCGCAAGGTCATGCGAAGCGGGAGGTCCTCCAAAAAGGCAGCCACCAAATCATAGCGTTCTTCTATTTCCTTGATAGAGAGAAGAGGCATTTCCAGCCATTGGTGTAGGAGGCGTCCCCCCATCGCCGTTCGAGTCAAATCTAAGCAAGCAAAAAGGCTGGCCGATCGTCCCCGATCATAGAGATTTCGGTCCAACTCCAAATGCTCCCGGCAGGAGGCCGTCAGGTGCATATATTGGCCACTTTCAATATAGTCGAGCTGGGTTAAATGGGCCAGTTGATCCTCCTGAAAACGGTAGATATAGCTCAACAGGGCGGCCAGGCTCACCGCCGCCAGATAGTGGCCTTCTAGCTTTTTTCGGTAGCCTTTTCCCAAATAGCGATCGATCAAAAGCGTGGCTTGGACGGATAGGGCGGAATCAATCCGCATCTGACTAAAATAAATCCCCTGGGCAGCAAATTGATTTTTGAGCTTTCCACAAAGGGCTTGATTCTGATCATCCTCCAAAAGTAAGACTTCAGATGGCTGAATCGTCGCAAGCCAGTTGATCGCGGCTTGCAAGGGCTTTTCACCGGGTGCAGCTTCACTGATTTTCATCTCTCCTGTGGAAAGATCGACATAACAGAGGGCGAGACTTGCTTGATAGAAATAGAGACACAGCAAAAAGTTATTTTTCTTTCCTTCCAGCTGGTCTCCATCGGTGATGGTCCCTGGGGTGAGGACTCGGGTCACCGCCCTTTTGACCAGGCCCACCGCCTCCTTGGGATCTTCCATCTGCTCCACGATAACGACCTTATGGCCGGTTTCCACCAGCTTAGCGGCATAGGCTTCAACGGCATGGTAAGGCACCCCACACATAGGTGCTCTTTCCTCTAAACCACAATATTTTCCGGTCAGTGCGATTTCTAAGACTTTGGCGGCCAGGATGGCATCATCAAAAAACACCTCATAAAAATCCCCCAGACGATAAAGAATCAGGGCATCTGGATAGGCTTCCTTGGTGGCCACATAATGTTGCATCATGGGGGATAGCTTTTCTCTTGGAATTTGTGGCCAAACCATGGATGGCTCCTTTCACTGCTTAGTCTTCTAGAATCGTCCCCATCAGGGCAAAGGAATTTGCCTCTGTGATCTTAACCTTCTTGATCTGCCCCACCAAGCTATGAGGCCCTTTCACATGGATGAGGCGGTTGCCGCTGTCTCTGCCGGAAATCTTACTTTCATCTTTTTTTGAAATGGTATCAAATAAAACTTCCTGGAGACGATTGATCTGGTTTTGGTTCTTTTGGTAGAAAATGGGATAGAGGGTGTCGCATAGCTCCTGATAGCGACGCGACTTAATCTCGGATGGAACCTGGTCGCTTCTGGCGGCCGCCAGGGTTCCAGGTCGAACGGAATAAAGGAAGGTAAAGGCATTGTCAAATTTCAGCTCCCGCAACAAGGCCAGGGTCGCTTGGTGGTCCTCCTCTCGCTCCCCCGGAAAGCCCACGATCAAATCCGTCGTTAGGGTGATCTCTGGCATTGCTGCTCGAAGCTGGTTGACCAGGCGTCGATAGTCGTCCACTTGATACTTGCGATTCATCTCTTTTAAAACACGATCCGAACCGGACTGTAGGGGCAAATGAAAGTGCCTTTCAATCACCGGATTTTCAGCCATGACCTCAATCAAGCGCGACGACAGGTCCTTGGGATGGGAGGACATAAAACGCACCCGCCGGATCCCATCGATTCGGGCGACCTGACGCAGCAAATCCGGAAACGTGCAGTCAAAATCCTGCCCGTAGGAGTTGACGTTCTGGCCTAAAAGGGTGATTTCCAAATATCCCTTCCGGGCCAGCTCGCTCACCTCTTCCAGGACCGCTCGGGGGGGGCGGGACTGCTCCCGCCCCCGTGCATAGGGCACGATGCAGTAGGCACAGAAATTGTTGCAGCCGGTCATGATATTGACATAAGCAGAGAAATGGTTGTTGCGTTCAAAAGAGGCAAGAGGCAGGCCCCCATCCGCCTCATAGGGTTCGGTATCGAACACCCGCTCTTTTGCCTGAACACGCTTTAGAAGATAGGGCAATTTTTCAATATTTTTCGTGCCAAATACCAAATCCACCTGGGGATAGCGACGTTCAATCAGCTCTTTCGCAGGTCCGGTCTGCATCATACAGCCGGAAACTGCGAGGATCCGATCTTCCTTCTCATTCCTCCATTTTTTTAAAGCCCCGATCTGACCCAGGACCTTCAACTCTGCATTTTCCCGAACGAGACAGGTATTAAACAGAACAAGATCCGCCTCCTCCAATCGATGGGTGGCGGTATAGCCTGCTTGCTCCAAAAGCGCAGCGATCCGCTCGCTATCGTGTTCATTCATTTGACAACCATGGGTAATAAGATGGTATTTCATGTGCTCTCTTTCTGATCGCCCGCTCGCTTGAATAAAAAGAGGAAGCAGGCTTCCTGCTTCCTCTTTCGATTTCAATTACGACGGTTGAAGATCAACGTCTTATTCTTCAGAAGCTTCAGGTTCTTCCACCTCTTCGTTTTCGCCCAGCTTGGCCGCAATCAGGTCTCCCAAATTGGTACCAATATCATCGCTGGTCTCAAAGTTAATCGTGTTTTCTTTCTTTCTCGGCCCAGCATTGCGCTTGGGTGCACGCTCCTTTTTGGGGGCAGCTGCCTCAGTGGTGGCCGGACGTTCATAGCGAGCAGGATCCTGAGCCGCTGTACGGCCCGCTTCTTCCGTCTCCTCCGGCTCATTGAGGACCCGGGTGCTCAGGGCGATTCTCTGGCGCTCCATATCAATATCCAGGATCTTGACCTCCACCTCATCGCCGATATTGAGCTCATCAGAGGGCTTTTCTACGTGGCGATTGGCGATCTGTGAAACATGAATGAGTCCTTCGACGCCTTCCTTCAGACGGACAAAGGCACCAAAATCTAACATATTTACGACCTTGCCTTTGACAATATCGCCTGCCTTGTTGTTCTGGGCAAAGATATCAAAAGGTTTGGGCTGTAATTGCTTTAAACCAAGGGAAATGCGGTTGCGCTCGCGATTGGCCTTCAGTACGACCGGCTCAAGCTCCTGCCCGATTTCCAACACGTCAGAGGGTTTTTCAATCCGCTGCCAGGCAATATCCGATACATGGATCAATCCATCCACGCCTCCGAGATCGACAAAGGCACCAAAGTCTGTCATGCGAACGACCTTGCCCTTAACCTGCTCACCCACAACGATCTTATCCCAAACATCATCGAGCTGTTCTTCACGAACCGCACGGCTGGAAAGGACCACACGACGTTTTCTTTCGTCAATCGAAAGGATCTTGCACGGCAATGTCTCGCCAACAAATTGTTTAAAGTTTTTGACAAAATAAGTGGTGATCTGAGAAGCTGGAATAAATCCATTGACCCCCATCACTTTGACGACCAAACCGCCGCGGTTTTCGCCTGTGACATGGGCTTCAACGCTGTCCCCTGCCTCGTACATATCGACCAACTGCTGCCAGTGCTTCAAACCCTCGACACGATGGGTAGACAACGCAACGTTGCCCTCACCGTCATCCAGTTTGATGACATAGACATCAATCTCATCCCCTTCATGGAAGGCTTCTTTGGGATTGGCGCGTTCTTCATCCGTCATTTCCTCAGCCTTTAAAATCCCATCGGCGCGGAAATGGATGTCTACGAACACCTCATCCTCTTTTACAGCAATCACTTCACCCTTCACAATATCGCGCGGCGAAATTCTTACTAAGCTGTCTTCGACCTGTTCCATGAAATCTTCGTTTGTAAAATTGTCCATTCGTCTGACGACCTCCTCAATTATCCAATCCGGTGTACTCGCACCGGCGGTTATTCCTATTCTATTAAAAGATGACCAATAATGCAAAGATAATTGGTCGAAAGTTTCGATCTTTACGACATTGGGGCAATATTTTTTACATACCTGGAATAATTTTTCGGTGTTGGAGGAGGTATTGCCTCCGATCACGATCATGGCATCTACTTCTTGCGCCAGCAAAGCGGCCGCCTCCTGACGCTTTCGTGTCGCCTGGCAAATGGTATTGAGCTTCTGCGCCTCTGGCTGTTTTTCCAGAAGCAGGGCGCAAATCGCATCAAAATAGTCCTGTCGATTGGTGGTCTGAGAAAGGATGCAGAGGGGCCTTTGAGGCATAAAAGCGCGTGCCTGTGCTTCTGAAGCAATCACCACCGTATCGTCTGCCCAATAGGATTTCATCGCACGCACTTCTGGATGGGTAGGATCCCCCACAATCACGATCTGGCGCCCTGCTTCGTTGGCCGCTTGTCCCTTTTCATAAATGGCCTGCAGGACTGGGCAAGTGCCATCTATCAAATCGAAGCCCGCTGTTTGCAGGCGCGTCCGGTCCTCTTGTAAAAGGCCATGGGCCCGAATCAGGATCCTGCTATCCGAAGGCAAATGCGAAAGCGCACTCAGATCGGATAGGATGCCGAGACCTTCCTTCTTCAGTGCTGTTACATACTGCGGGTTATGAATCAGGGGACCGTAAGAAAAGACAGGGCTTCCGTCCTGTAAGCTTTCACGCGCCAGAGCGTCAATTCGTCGCACCCCAAAACAAAAGCCCGCTGAGGGCGCGATTTTAATTTCCATCCCCGTCCCCCCTTTTTTCCTGCGGATCGCCTTGCGCTCTTTGCCCCTTCCGATCGTAGATGGCTTCAAAAAGAGCGGTGGTTAAAGCCTGGCGCTGGTCCTTTTTGGGCAAATCCTGAAAAGGACTTTGATCCAGTAGCGCCCGGTAGTGCACCCGAACGCGACCGCGGAAACGGTAGTCCGCTTCTATATACACTGGTAGAAGCGCTGCCCCACTCTTTTGGGCAATGAAGCTCACGCCTTCCTTCATATTGGCAGGATCGACTTCCTTCACCCGGGTGCCTTCCGGGAAGATCACAACGGGTTGGTTTTTCTCCATGCAGGAAAGAATGGATCGAATCGTACTCATCCCAACCCGGTCCCGGTCCACAAAAATGGTTCCGAGCCTTCTGTAAATGGGCCCCAGTACACTATGGGCAAGCTCTTCCTTTGCGACAAAAACCAGCGGTTCTGGATAGGTGACGATCATGGCCACAATATCCAGCATGGACTGGTGGTTGGGGCAAAGTAAAAGAGGCGTATCTGGACGCTGATCAGGCAGATGGACCGACTCCATCCGAAAGACGATCCAGGCAAAAATTTTCAAAATGGCACGGATCACTCGGTACATGAGGCTTCCTTCCATAATTGTTCAATTTCCTGGGCCACCTCGTCAATGCTTTTTTCGGAGCTGTCCACCAGAATGGCATCGCTGGCCTGCTTGAGGGGGGCGAGCTTTCGGGTCTCATTGTCCTCGTCGCGCTTTCGAATGGACTCCTTGAGCGCTTCATAGGAGCGAGCGGAATGGGCTTTTTCATCATGAAAGCGGCGACCGGTGCGGACATCCAGGGAAGCGGTTAGAAAAATCTTCAACCGTGCATCCGGTAAAACGACGGTCCCAATATCGCGGCCATCCAAAATCGCCCCCTCCGGGCCCGCGGCAATCTGGCGCTGCTGGTCAACCAGCTTTTCTCGAACGGCCGGATAGGCTGAGATCTGAGAGACCTGATCGGTGACGACATCGGAGCGAAGCGCATCGGTTCGGTCCACCCCATTTAGAAGAAGCCGATCGCCGGCAAAGGACAGATGAATCTTCTCCAAAACAGCCTGGACTGCCTCCTCATTGGCCGGATCCAGCCCCGCTTCCAGACAGTATAGGGTGACGGCCCGGTACATGGCACCGGTATCCAGATAAGGCATTTGCAGCCTTTTCGACAAAATTCGAGCAATGGTGGATTTTCCAGAAGCAGAGGGTCCATCAATGGCAATTGCCTTGCGTTTCATTTTGACTCCTTTCATAGAACATGCCGGCGGATCGTCCAGCGACATAACCGGTAGAAAATGCAATTTGCAGATTATAGCCGCCGGTAAGGCCATCCAGGTCCAAGAGCTCACCCGCCACATAAAGACCAGGACAAAGCTTCGATGCCATGGTCGAAGGATCCACCTCTTTCACACGAACGCCGCCCCGGGTAATGACAGCGGAAGAAAAAGGGCCCAGCGAGGCAAAGGAGAGGGGAAAATCGTGCAGATAGCGGATTAATAAGGCTTCCTCGGCCCGCGTCATTTGATGGAGCGGACGAGCCAGATCAAAACCGGCCCGCTCCCCCAGCACCCGGGCCAAGGACTTGGGCAGGAGGCTTTCCAGGAGGGTTAGAAGAGCTCGGTTGGGTCCTGCCTCTCGTTCCCTTTGCAGCCTTCGTTTCAGCTCTGCTTCTTCTAACGCAGGCTTGAGGTTGAGCGAAAGCATGACATGGTCCAGCTTTTGACCGGACAAATAGGCAGAAAGACTCAAAGCGATCGGGCCGCTGAGCCCGCGATCCGTAAAAAGCGCTTCCCCAAAGAGTCGTTTTTCTTTTTTTCCCCACCGAGCTGTAAGCGCCACATTCCGCAGGCTAAGCCCCTGAAGACCCGCCAGGTCGGGATCGGATAAGAGCAGGGGGACCAGCGACGGTGAAGGCGGCTCGATCGTATGGCCGAGCTCGTGTGCAAAACGGTAGCCATCCCCCCGAGCGCCCGTAGAAGGATAGCTGCATCCTCCGGTGGCTAAAATCAGCAGCTTCGAGCGGAAGCACCGTTCCTGTCCTGCCTCCTCAAAATGTAGCAGGAAGTCGCTTTCAGACCGGTCGACGGCACGCAGGAGATGGTTCTTTTTCAGCACCACGCCAGTGCGGACCAGCGCTTTTTCCAGGGTGCGGTTGATGTCGCTGGCATGGTTGGATTTTGGAAAGACGCGCCCCCCTCGCTCCACCTGCAGGGGACAGCCCTCTTTGTCGAAAAAATCCATCAAGTCCTGATTGGAAAAGGCGGAGAAGGCGGAATAAAAGAATTTCCCATTGTGAATGATCTGCTGAATAAAGGCTTGTCTGCCAGCAATATTGGTCAGATTGCACCGTCCCTTGCCTGTAATATAGATCTTTTTGCCCAATTTTTCATTGCCATCAAAAAGAACGGTTTTGGCAAATTTTCCAGCCTCCAGGGCTGCCATACTCCCAGCAGCGCCCATCCCGATGACTGCGATTGGGATGCGGGTTTCCTTATTCATCCGTCTGTGTGCTCCTTTCCCACTCCTTTAGAAGGGCAAGTTCAATATCCTTCGCCGGTCGAAAAGACCCTGCCTTCAGTCCTTTCAGATCCAGGGGGCCAATCCGCACGCGAACCAGGCGCTCCACCCGGTAGCCCAGGGCCAAGAGCAGTCTTCGCACCTCCCTTTTCTTCCCCTCATGAAGGATCAATCGTAACTTTTGCTCCACCGGCGCCTGATTCCAGCCCGTGATCGGATAGGATCTTTCAAAGCGCTGATCCACTCCATCCACCTGGTAGAAAATGCCTTCATACCGAACGCCTTGCAGAAGCCTCGAGCGATCCTGAAGGGAAAAAGGACGATCCAAAAGAACCCAGTATTCCTTCTCCATCTCATGGGCAGGATGGGCAATGGCCTGTGCCAAAGCGCCCTGATTGGTGATAAGAAGCAAGCCCTCGCTATCAAAATCCAAACGGCCCACCGAAAAAAGAGAGGGATCCTTTGGCAGATAGGCATAAATTAAGTGCTCTTCATGGGGATCCTGGTGGGACGCCAGGCAGTGGGCGGGCTTATGAAAGAGGTAAAAAACAGGCTGAGCAAGGGTGAGCAAATCCCCATCCACTTCCACTCGGTCTTCCGGGCGAACCTGATAGGACAAGGACCGAATGACCTGTCCGTTGATCTTTACGCGCCCCGACAGCACATAAACCTCCGCCTTTCTTCGAGAGGCCAGACCAGACCGAGCGAGATACTGATTAATCCGCACCTTCGTCCTCTTTTTCCAAGGCGTCCTTCCATTGGTCAAAATTGGGAAGCGCCGCTCTCGAGGGCAGATTGAACTGTTGTAGAAATTTTCCGGTGGTTCGGTAGAGAATGGGCCTGCCGGGTTGATCCAGGCGGCCACATTCCTCGATCAATCCCTTCCTCAGCAGGGTATCGATCGAGGAGGCGGCGCTCACCCCTCGAATTTCGTCCACCTCCAGGCGCGTGACAGGCTCCTGATAGGCGATGACGGCCAGGGTTTCCAGGGAGGAATGCGTCAGGGGATTGGCCTTTTTTCCAGCGTAAAGGCGGGCCAGAAAATCATGATACTTGGGGTTCGTAACCAGCTGCACGCCATCATCATAAAAACGCAGCATCAGGCCTCCTTCCTCCGTTTGCCATTGCTTGGAAAGCTCCTGACAAAGAATCTCCACCTCCCCTGTTGAAAGGTCCAAAATCTCTGCAATTTCACGAAAAGGCAGGGGATCAGCCCAGACGAAGAGCAACCCCACTAGGATTGCTTTATATTCTTCCCGTTGCATCAGGACCTCCTTTCTCCGTGTCGAGTGGCTCCCCATTTTGAACCACGACCTCCAGCTCATCATAGAATGATTTTTGATACAGGCGAACAAGATTGGTGCGGGACATTTCAAGAAGCGAAAGAAAAGCGGCAATCGTGTGCGCACGTGAATAGCTGGTATCACCGATCAGGTCTCGAAAGGTAAAATACTGACCGCTCAACAATTTTTCTCTGATTTTTTGAGCCACGACTTCTACCGGATAATCCTCCAAAGAGACGATTTTTTCCGGAAAAAATGCTTCCTCCGTACTACCAGCCCCTTTGGTTCGAAGCCGCACGAGGGCATCATATAAGGCGAGTGGATCCTCCGGTAAAACCTCCTCCGAGTCCTTTCGAAAGCTCGCCGGATCCGCAGGCACGCGGTAATGATATGCCTTTGCCTGTTGGGCTAAATCCGCAAAAAAATGGGCAATTTCTTTATAGGTCCGGTAGCGAAGCAAGCGTGCGATCAGCTCTTCCTGCGTGAGGCCCTCTTCCTCCTCCTGAAGCTGGTCCTTTTTCAGCGTGCGGACCTTCATGACCACCAAAAGCGAAGCCATGCGGATAAAATCGGAAAGATCCTCTGCTTCTATTTTAATTTCTTGTAGCGCCTGTAAGTAGGCCTCTGTAATCTGGGCAATTTCGATTTCGTAAATATTGACCTTGCTCTGCTGAACCAAGTCTAAAAGCAAGTCCATAGGACCCGAATAGCTTCGAGTGTTTACTTCAATATGAGCCATTTAACCCACCACAATTCGGATCATCCAGTTGAATACAGAATCCATAGCTGGAAGTAAAATATCAGACAGAAGGCTAGAAAAGACCAAAATCAAAAGAAGCATATGGAAGACCTGCTCATAACGCTCCACAAAAGTGGTCAGCGCATCTGGCAATAAACTCATGACGATTTTGGAACCATCCAGAGGTGGAATCGGAATGAGGTTAAAAAGGCCGAAGGAAACCCCATAAATAGAAATTTGGAGGAATAAATCGCCCAGGATCGCATGTCGAGCAAAAAATTGATTCCACAAAAAAAGGGCAAGGAGGGCCGAAAGAAGGTTGACCACAATGCCCGCCAGCGAGGTGGTCAAAAGGCCCAAACGCCTGCTGCGAAAACGGTAAGGATTAATGGGAACCGGTTTCGCCCAACCAAATCGAAAGAGGACCAGCGATAATAGACCAGGCCAGGAAATATGCGGGAGGGGGTTAATCGTGAGCCGTCCCGCCTCCTTTGCTGTCGCATCTCCGTTCCAATAAGCCACCAGGGCATGACCCAGCTCGTGAGATACAATCGTATAAAGCAGGGCAAGGATCATGGCCAAAATCTGACCAGGACTCATCGATTGAAATTGGGTCAGCATCGGCTAGCCCCTTTCTTTTTTCACCATCTCTTCTTGTGCCCGCGCTTGCAGAAAAGCCTCCTGATGGGGCAAGAAATATTCGTAATAAGCGATTTGAACGGCAATGACGCTCTTGGCATCGACCAGGTCGAAATTTTTGACTGCTTCAAAAAGATCCTCAATCGGATATTCGAAGGCTTCCACAAATTCCGTTTCATCCTGCGCCAGAGGCGAATACTGTAAGGACCGTGCCAAAAACAGAGACATTTTTTCATTCGTAAAACCGGGAGAGGAATAGAGGTCCATCAGATAATCCAACTGGCCCGGCTTATAGTGGATCTCCTCCTGCAGCTCCCGGATGGCAGCCTCCTGTGGGCTCTCCCCCGGATCGATCAAACCGGCAGGAATTTCCAAAAGCACCTGGTCGATGGCCGCTCGATATTGTCGTACCATATACATGGTGCCTCGGTCGCTCAGCGCCAAAATGCCCACTCCCCGCCCATGCACCGCGATTTCCCTCTTGGCATATTTGCGGTTGGGGAGCTCTACCGTGTTGACCTTTAAGGTCATGATTTTGCCTTCATAAATGGTTTCTGATTTTACTAAAATTTCTTCCTGTTGGCGCTGTTCTTCTGCCTGATCCGTCATAACAAGTCTCCTTCTGGAACACCTTATTTTTGAAGCGAAGCACTTTGCTCCAACATTTCCCGGGCTGATTTACGGGTCAATTCCGTGATCTTTGCCCCGCCAATCATGCGGGACAGCTCTTCGATACGATTCCGATCGTTGAGTGGCTCGATAAAAGAATGGGCCTTTCCCATCCGTACTCTTTTATCAATTTTATATTGTTGGTCTGCAAGAGCCGCGATTTGAGGCAGGTGGGTGATCACGATGAGTTGAAAGTGGCGAGCCAGGGCACTCATTTTTTCCGCCACCACCTGGGCGGTCCGACCAGAAATGCCGGTGTCAATTTCATCAAAGACCAGGGTTGGAATGGCAGAGATCTCAGCGATCAAAATTTTAAAAGCGAACATGAATCGGGACATTTCGCCGCCGGATGCAACCTGAGCCATGGATTCCTGGGACCGGCCCTGATTGGTGGAGATCAAAAAATCAATCTGATCGCCACCCGTTGGACCGATTTTTTTGGCCTCGAAGACCACAGAAAAATCGACCGATGGAATGGCAAGCTCCTGGAGCTCCCGCTTGATCTTGGCCTCTAGCTGATCAGCAGCTTGCCGTCTGGCCTGGGTGAGCATGGCCGCTTTTTCCTTGAGCCTCGTACGCAGGTGAGCCAGCTGCTCCTCTATATGCGTACGATTTTGACTCGCATGACCTAACGCTTTTCTTTTTTGAAGGGCTTCCTGATAGAATTGCTCCACCTCATCCAGGGAGGGGCCATATTTTTTTCGAAGCTTTTGCAATTGAGCAAAAATGGCATCAATCTCCGCACTTCTCTGCGGATCGACTACGATCCGGTCTTGATATTCCTCACAGAGCTTTCTCAGGGTTTGCGCCTCCACCTCCATCTGCCAGGCCAAATCCTTTAGCTCCTCTGCCTCATGATCCTTTTGCGCCAAGGCTTGCAAGGTCTCTGCCAATGAATGAAGTCCGGCACGCAGGCCTGCCCCCTCATCGCTTAGAGAAAGCATGGCTGATCTTGCTAAAGTGCCTCGTTCCTGAGCGGACATGAGGGTTCGATATTCCAGGTTTAAGGCCTCCTCATCCAGCTGTTCCAGATCCATTGCCTCAATTTCCTGGATCTGGTAGTCCAGCAGGTCCAGCTGGCGGGCCAGCTCCTCCTCCGGCATCGAGATCTCCTTCAGCGCCGCATGAAGCCGACTCATTTCCTGGAGTCCTTTTTGAATGTCAGCCTGAAGCTGGTCCGCCTCCTCCCCCACATACCGGTCCAGAAGAGGCAAATAGCGACTCCGGTCCTTGAGCAGGGATTGAGCGTTTTGGGCATGAATATCCATCAAATAGGGCGTCAAGGAAAGTAGAAAACTCCGAGTGACCAGTCGGTCATTGACCCATTGTTTATTGCCGCGCTCATCCATGCTCCGGCAAAGGATCAGCGTACCATCCTCCAGGCTGAGATCGGCTTTCGATAATAGATCGCATAAGTCTTTCGAAGCATCCGTCAGCCGAAAAAGTCCTTCCACACGCAGGTCAAGGCTTCGGTCCTGGCGCATTTCCTTGGCCAGCCGCTCCCCACAGAGGTAGCGTAAAGCAGAGACGAACAGGGATTTTCCCGAGCCGGTTTCGCCCGTTATGACACTTTCTCCATTGGAAAAATTCACGGTCCAATCTTCGATGAGCGCAAAATTTTGGATCCGGAGCTGGTCTAACATTATTTGAGTAGCTCCCGGATGTTTTCTGTTGTTTCCTCAATCCGGTCTAGATCATTGACAGCAATAAAGATGGTGTCCATCCCGGTGACCATCCCCTCGATATTATCCAATTTGGCGTTGGTGATGGCCATGCCACACACTGCTGCACAATAGAGCACGGTATGGATGATCAGCATATTGCCGTTGTGGTGGACCGAAAGGACCGCAGAACGAAGAATATGATTTAATCGCTCATTCAAGGAATCCTGAATCGGATCGAGTACCGTATATTTGTAAATGCCGGTGGGCAATTGAATCTTTGTGATCCGAAGCTCTTTGATGTCCCGTGAGATGGTCGCCTGGGTCGCCTCTACCCCCTGCTCCTTCAACAGATCCGAAAGATCCTCCTGGGTTTGTACTTCATTTTTATCAATCAAATCCAGAATCAGCCTCTGTCGGTTATATTTTTTCATGTAAATCTCCTCCTTTCAGTGGGCTTTTTTTATAGCGTTCGGTGTGTCTTAATAGGTCCGGTGAACCAGTGCCTCTGCCAAAGTGCGGAGTCTTTGTGGTTGGGGAAAAGCCTCCAAGCGCTCAATCGCCTGGTGGCTCAGACGGGCAATTTCTGCTTCCAGGTCCTTTTCCGCCCATTGACTTGCATAACTGATTTTATGACTATCGGTATCCTGGCCCCGGTCAAAAAGATCATCCTTCATCTGATAGGCTCGTCCAATCTCTTCTGCGAAGATCATAATGGTATCCTTTTGGGCTTCAGACCCGCCGGCCAAAAGAACCCCCATGGCACAGGCGGCCTGAAAAAGAGCGGACGTCTTTTTTTGGACCATGCGGTCCAAAAATGCGCGATTTTCCTGCCCGGACATGGTCAGATCCATGTGCTGTCCCCCAATCATTCCCTGGGGGCCAGATAGATGAAAAAGCAGGGCAAGACAGTCTCTTTGGGCAGAAGGATCCTCCCGCATCAGCGTGCATAAATTTTGGCTCGACAGCTCCATGGCCATGTTGAGCAGGCTATCGCCCGCCAATATCGCCATCGCCTCTCCATATTTCGCATGAGCGGTAAGCTTGCCCCGACGAAAGCGGTCATTGTCCATACCGGGCAAATCATCATGCACCAGGGAATAGGCATGAATCATCTCCAGAGCGACCGCCCAGTCCAAGAGGGCTTCCTCCTCTTCAACGCGCTCTCCAAAGAGGGCGTAAGCGGATGCAAACAGCAAAGGGCGCACCCTTTTCCCACCGCTTAACGCATAGGAAACGACCTCCATCAGCCCGGTGTTGTCTGAATCGGAAAATGCCGCTACGCACGTTTGCAGTCTCGCTTCAAAAGCTTCCAGAAAGCGCGGATCCTTTCCGGATCCTGGCGCTCCGTCCCTAGGCATGAGGCCCTTCCTTTTCCAGCTTGACCGGAACAGCATCCCCATTCAAATCTTGAACAATTAGCTCTGCCTGATCCAGACGTGCTTCCAATTCCTTTGCTCTTTGTTTGGCTTTTTGGTACAGGGCCATTGTAGCCTCCAGGGAGGTCGCTTTTTCCATCTCCTGAATGCAGGCTTCAAGCTCCTTCATACCAGCTTCAAAGCTTTTCTCTTCCATGCTGCTCCTTCTCTATCACTTCAATCCTGTAGTCGTACGCTTTTCCCTCCAGCTGGTAAGCCTGATGAAGGAAAAGCTCCGCCTCAGGCAAAAGTACTTGTCCGGATGCATCCAATAGCTGCCAGGATAAATCCTCCTTCCTGGCCGCCTTATTCGCTAACTCATTGAGCAATCGCTCATACACCGCGCCGGAGTGTTCGATCAAGCGACCCAGGAGGCGCCTTTGTGTTTGAATTTTCCGGCGAATCACATCCTCGGCCCGGGCCATTTGCTGCTGCAGGTGCGTGCGCTTCTGGAGCAGGCTGAGCTTGGGATCGGCTTGATCGATGCGCCGACGGAAACGAAGCAGGGCATAGCGAAGGGTTGAGAACCTGCCTTCCATGATGCGATCTGCCTTGTGATGCAAAAAATCAATTTGTTGGTAAAGAGAAAGGCGTTCGGGTGTGATCAGGCTAGCCGCCTCCGTAGGCGTAGACGCCCGGGCATCTGCCACCAGATCGGCCAGACTGTCATCCACCTGATGACCAATCGCTGTTACGATTGGGACAGGACAGCCTGCCAGGGCCCGTACCAAGGGCTCTTCATTAAAAACCGAAAGATCTTCGTTCGACCCTCCTCCTCGTGCCAAAACGATGACATCCAAGGGCCTTTTTTGATGAAAGATCAGCAGGGCATCAAGCGCCCGTACCAGATCCTTCAAAGCCTCCTGCCCCTGCACAAGCGCCCCGGAGAAGGTAACCTCGACCAGTGGATATCGCAAGTGGAGCTCATTTGCAAAATCGTGTAATACAGCCCCCTTGGGAGAGGAGATCAGGCCAATACGCCTGGGATAGGCGGGCAGGGGACGCTTCCTTTCCTTCTGGAAGAGGCCTTCTGCAGCCAGTTTTTTTTTCAAAGCAAGCAGCTTTAAAAGGCGGGCCCCCTCCCCCATTGGGCTCACCTGGGAGATGCGAATCTGATAGGTGCCTGCTTGTTTATACAGGGCCAGTCGGCCTTCAACCACCGCCTCCATCCCTTCGGTGAGTAAGGAACGATCCAGATTCGAATCAAAAGAGACACAATGGATCAAGGCCTGATCATCTATTAAATCAAAATAGACAAAACGAGCCTTTTTTAAATTGACCACCTGGCCCTGAATGCGCAGTCGCTGGAAAAAAGGCTCCATCAGAAGGGTTCGTTCCAGATACTGAGTGACCTGGCTAACAGAAAAAATCTGATTCATGCCTGCCTCGCAATTTGCGAAAGGACCCCATTGATAAAGCGATAGGATTGAGCATCTGAGAAGCGCTTGGCAATCTCGACCGACTCATTGATCGTGACCGATACCGGAATAGAATCATTGAAGCGAATCTCGCAAGTCGCTATCTGAAGAATCGCCTTATCAATCGGATTGAGTCGATCCAATGACCAGCCGATCAGGGCTGCTTCAATCGCCTGGTCAATTTCCCTTCGATGGTCCCGTAGCTGTTCCAGCGTCCCCTTCAAATAGGCATTTTGAGCTGGTAGTTCATGGCGCGTCAAGAGGATTTCCGGGTCAAAATCAGGCTCTTTTTTGATCGCCAGCTCATAGGCTAGCTTGACGAGCCATTCTCTTTGTTCCGCTCTTTTCATCCCTCCTGCGCCCCTTTCCTTTGATTAAACACGCGACAGATAGGCGCCTGTCCGAGTGTCAATTTTGATTTTATCGCCAATATTGACAAAGAGTGGCACGTCGATCACGGCTCCGGTTTCAACCGTAGCGGGCTTGTTGGCGTTCGTTGCGGTGTTGCCTGCGACGCCCGGTTCGGTTTGCGTCACCTCAAGCTCGACGAAGTTATCCGGCCGGATGCTAAACGCCTTGCCCTGGTAAAACTGCATGGTGGCGTTATCCCCTTCCCGGATAAAACGCATGGCATCGGCCACCAGGCTCTCTTCCAGGGGGATCTGTTCATAGGATTCGGGATCCATAAAGTAGTATAGATTACCGTCCTTGTAGAGAAACTGCATGACATTGGTCTCAATCCGGGCTTCCTCGAACTTGTCATTGGGGTTAAAGGTCACTTCCTTTGAACCGCCGGACATCACTGAACGAATTTTGGAACGAACGAAAGCCGCCCCCTTACCCGGTTTCACATGTTGGAAGTCCACGATCTCATATACATCGCCCTCGTATACAAAGGTGGTTCCCTTTCTTAGATCATTCGCTGAAATCATAACTACCTCCTAAAAATTCAAACTCTCTCTCTATTATAACAACGTACTCATGAATATACAACAAAAATAAGGGACTTTCATGCATAAAATTTCATTTACCGTGCCCAATAGGTAAAACGCCCTCTGCGATATTGAAAGGCTTCGGCCAGATGATCCGCCTGAATCTCGGTCTGTTCTTCCAGGGCCGCCAGGCTTTGTCCCAGCGCCTGAAGCGATTTTTGAGACCGACTGGACAGGACATAGTGACGGGAGAGCGTCTGAAGAAGGTTTTCTGCTGGTCCTGTCATCACAAAATGGCCGGAATTTTCTTTTAAAAACTGCTGTCCCTTGACCACCTGAGCCCGCATCTCCTGACTAGAAAGAGGGGGCGGCCCCGCTTTTCTGAGCTCTGTTTCAGTCACCTCCAGGATAAGGTCAAATCGGTCTAAAAGCATTTGGGGAATACGCCTGCGATAGGCCAAAATCTCACGGCTGCTGCAGGTACATTCATGTCGTGGGTCTCCATCGAATCCGCAGGGACAAGGGTTCATGGCAGCGGCCAGCAGAAAATGGGCGGGGTAGGTTCGGCACTTATGAGCGCGGCTGAGTGTCACTTTTTTTTGATCCAAAATCAAACGAAGGGCATCCAGACAGGCCGTTGAAAACAAGGGCAGTTCATCTAAGACCAGAACGCCTCCGTGCGCGCTTGTGCAGGCGCCCGGCGTGATGGGATTGCCCCCGCCTACTAATCCAGCCCTGGTAATGGAATAATGGGGCGCAATCAGCGGACGTTTATGCGAGCGCATTCCTTTTTCCTCTGCCCCCATTATGGAGCGGATCCCCATCACCTCCCGCAAGAGCTGGCCGGAAAGAGGGGGCAATATTCCTGAAAAGCGGTGAAGGGCCATCGACTTTCCTGCTCCAGGCGGACCGATCAAAAGTAGGGAATGTTGACCTATCGCTGCCAGCACCATCGCTTTTTTTAGGAGCTGCTGACCGACCATTTCAGAAAAATCTACTGCCTCGCCCTCCCCCTCCGCTTCTTCCGTTGCCATTTTCTCCTCATAGCGAACAGGCAGGAGGGTGGGATCCCCACGCAAATGCGCCAGCAGATCTTTTAGATGATGAATCGGATAGATCAGAGGGCTTTTTAAACAGGCGCAGGAGCGCGCCTGATCGGCCGGCACATAGACGGTCTGGATGTCTTCCTTTAGTCCCATCACCATCTGCAAGCAGCCGGGAACTGAGCGCAGGCTCCCGTCCAGCCCCAATTCCCCGATAAAGGCCGCTCCTTCCAGGCGTTTGGGGCTGACTAGCCCCTGGCAGGCGGCCAGGGCAATGGCAATCGGCAGATCCCATTGCGTGCCGGTTTTCCTTTCATCGGCCGGATACAGATTCACTACAAGTTTTCCGGGTGGCAGGGGCATTCCGCAGGCCTGCATAGCGGCCCGGATCCGAATGCGCGCTTCTAAAATAGAAGGCCCTGCAAGACCTACAATATAAAAAGCGGAGAACCCTCGAAGGTTCTCCGCTTCTACCCGGACCAGGCTACTTTCCAGTCCATTTAAATGAGCCGTAATGGTGCGTCCGATCATATAAATTCCTTTCTGATCACTCGTTTTTTAAAAGAGAAATGCGTCAGGATCTTCTTTTGGCTCCTGGATGCCCAGCTTGGATAAAAGGGCTTGAAACTCCGGATCGAGCGGAGCAAAAAAAATCATCGGTTGGCCACTTCGCGGGTGGGCAAAGGATAGCCCCCAGCTGTGGAGGAGCTGGTGAGTGGTTTGAAAGCGCTGCTTTCGAAAACCATAGAGTCCGTCCCCAATCACCGGATGGTGGGCATCCGCCAGATGAACTCGGATCTGGTGGGTGCGGCCCGTTAGAATATTGACCTTGACCAGGCTTGCCTTCTCTCCCCGGGATAGGCAGGTAACCCGGCTGATGGCTTCCTTCCCTCCACCAATCACGCATCTTTTTTGGGGATTTTTGGGATTCCGGCCGATGGGCTGATCAATGACCACCAGGTCCTCCGGCCAGGCCCCCTCCACCAGGGCCAGGTAGAGCTTCTGAACCTGCCGGTCGCGGAAGGCGCGTCCCAACACCTCCTGGGCCAAATCGGTCTTACAGATGATCAAGCCACCGGAGGTTTGGGCATCCAGGCGGTGAACAATGCCGGGCCGGTCGGCTTCGGTCCCCTTGGAAAGGGGCATCCCCTCCTTTTGCTGTCGATATAGGAGGGCATTGACCAGGGTGTTCGAACGCACTTGATCCGTAGGGTGGACCACTTGTCCCGCCTGCTTGTTGATGATCAGCAGGTCCTCATCCTCATAGAGGATGTCCAAGGGCAGGGCTTCTGCTTGCAGCGGTGTTTTCTCAAAGAAAGAAAGTTGAATTTTAATGCGATCCGTCTCATCGGGATGAAAGGAGGGCTTGACCTTTTTTTGGTTGACCAGGACGGCTCCTTCCTCCACGGCCTTTTGAATCTGACTGCGAGAAATCGAAGGAAAATGACTGGACAAAATCCGATCTAGTCGCTTTCCCAGCTCTGTGGGATCCGGTTCAACGAGCGTCCATATTGGATTTTCTTCCATCTTCGGGCAGCCTCCAATCTATTGGGTCTTGTCCCTGCTCGACTAAAAATTGGTTGATCTTTGAAAAAGGTCGTGAACCAAAAAAGCCCCGATGGGCCGAAAGCGGCGAGGGATGAGGCGCGCTAAGCACGAGGGAGCGAGGGTTGGTGATGAGACCTGCCTTGGATTTCGCAAACTGTCCCCAGAGTAGGAAAACCAGCGGTTTGTCACGCTGCCCCAAGAGCGAGAGAATCCGGTCGGTCAGAAGTGACCAACCAATCCTGGCGTGTGAATTGGCCTCATGAGCCCTTACCGTCAAGCTGGCATTGAGCAAAAGGACCCCTTGCTGCGCCCAATAGGTCAAATCCCCATGTTGAGCTGGCAAAATCCCCAGATCTGCTTCCAGCTCCTTGTAAATATTGACCAGGGAGGGCGGCAGGGGGACGCCGGATCCCACCGAGAAGGCCAACCCGTTGGCCTGTTTGGGCCCATGGTAAGGATCCTGGCCCACAATGACCACCTTGCAGTCCTGATAGGCGACCCATTTCAGCGCATCAAAAATGTGAGCCGCTGGCGGGTAGATGGTATGGGTCTGGTACTCATGGATCAGCAGGCGCCTGAGCTCCTGATAATAGGGCTTTTGCCACTCCTCTGCCAAGTATTCATCCCAATCATTACCGATCCGAACACTCATCACCCTCCTCCTTTCCTTTTAAAGGCCCTCTTTTCCAATCACGTAAAAGAAGAATCAATAAAAAGAATATGGCCAGGGTCACAAAGCTATCCGCCAGGTTAAAGATGGGAAAGCGATAAAAGCCGAAATCGAAGGCAATAAAATCCACCACAAAACCATGCAGAAAGCGGTCCAAAATATTGCCCAAGGCCCCCCCGATCAGTAGTCCAAAGGCTATGCTACGGGGCTTGGTTTTGACCTCTACATTTCGAATATAGTAGCGGAGCAAAAACAAGCAAATCGCCAGGGCCAAAAAGGGGAAGATCGGTGCCAATGCTTGCCCCAGGCCAAACGCTACGCCCCGATTTTCCAAATAGGTCAAGCGCAAAAGCGGTGGCAGAAGCTCAATCACCCGACCCTGGGCCAAATGGTGGAGCACCCAGTATTTGCTCAGCTGGTCCAATAGCAAGGCCAACCCACATGTGACGGCCAGAATCATTCCTCACCCTCCTTATTCTACCGGAGAACAGTGTCGACTGTGCTTCAAAAATCGCACCTGCTGTCGCAATTCGTCTCCATTCTCATAAAAAAAAGGCACCCCGCAACTACCGGCAGGATGCCCCGTTTCGATCCCTTTTACAGCTGATAAGGAGATTCCTTTTCAACGGTCTCTTTGGTTTTTTTGTCCACCTGGACGCCCTTCGGGGTGAGGATATAGATATCCTTCGTTACTTTTTCGATCTTACCATCCAGGGCAAAAAGCCCGCCATTGACAAAATCAAAAATGCGTTGCTTTTTATCCGGCTCGACCAATTCCAAATTGAGTACCACGGTTTTATCCTGGGCGATCGACTTGATCACCTTGGCCCCATCGTCATATTCGATTGCTTCGTGGATATTAATCCGCCCTCTGGCCGACCCACTCCCCATCGAGACGATATTATCTGAGCGTCTGGCCTGACTGGTGGAGGGAGAATAGGCAGGAGCGGTGTAGGAAGGAGCCGTATAGGGAGTTTCCGTCTTTTTCTCATAACCGGTGGCTTCCTTGTTGCCCTCTCGACCATAGTCGCCGTCATAATCCTCTTCGTACTCATCCTCATAGTATTCGTCCTCTACCCCGACGAAGCTCTTCATTTTGTCAAAGAATCCCATAGCTCCTCCTTATTTACTGGCTCTTTCCCCAAAAATCGCCCGGCCAATCCGCACCATGTTGGCGCCCTCTTCCAAAGCAAGCTCGTAATCGTGAGTCATACCCATCGATAAATGCTTCATATTGATTCGATTATAACCTAAATTTTTAATCTTTTCGAATAATTTTCTCATGTCACGGAAGTAGGGACGAACCTCCTCTGCCTGCTCAAAGAAGGGGGCAATGTTCATCAATCCCTCGATTTGAAGATGCTCCATTCCCTCTATAAGATCAAGAAGCGCAGGCAGATCATGGGGGGCAATGCCGCCCTTTTGGGCCTCCCCTGCGTTGTTGACCTGGATCAGCCCATGAAAAATTACCCCTTCCCTCGCCCCTACCTTTTCGAGCTCCTGCACCAGGGAAGGGCGGTCAATGGACTGGATCAGGGCCAGATCATGAGGTAATTTGCGCACCTTGTTCGACTGCAATTGCCCAATCATATGCAGGCGGGCCGGCGCAAACCATGCCTTCTTCCGTACAATTTCCTGGACCTGATTTTCTCCAAAATCTTGAATTCCATAAGCAAGCGCCTCTTCAATGGCCGGACGGTCCACATACTTGCTGACCGCAATCAGGTCAATATCGGATCTCTGATGGCCAAAGCGGCGAGCAGCCCGGTCAATCCGATCGCAGATATCATCCAGTCGATCTCCAATCGTCATCTTCCCTCCTAATACGTTTTACCTTCAGCGACCTTCTTCGCTGGCAACAAAATTCGATCGAACGCCTGTAAGCTCTTTTGCTTGGGATCCGACTGTTGAGCCGCCACATAGAAGATGTCATCCTTTTTTCCCAGCAATTGGACCGCCACTTTTTGCGCTCGATTGGCCCGGTCCAAGCGGTAGCAAAAATAGCGTCCTTCTCCGTCACTTTCCACCGCATCCAGGGGAAGCTGAAAGGCATCCTGCTCTTTTTCGATCACCTGGGCCGAAACAAACCGATGCCCTGATAGCTGGTCAAAACCGGTCCGAAGGGAAAAGATGGCCAGACTCCGCCCGTCCGGACGAGTCACCAGACGGTCCAGATCGCCCATCAAACGCGTTTTCTTTTCTATGAGCAAGGGGTAGGTCTCTCCTGGCACCAGCGGACGCTCTACGAGCCTGGCCGGCAGATCGAGCGCCAAATAAAAGAGTCGATCCTCCACCCATTTTAGACCCGGTCTTAGCGAAAAGGCGCGGGCGTTTTTGATATTCAGATCCCCCGGCTCCAGGCTGAAAAGCAAGGCGGGTTGAAAGAGCTCCTCCAATCCGTCCACTTCTTTTCGGATGCGGCCAAAGGGTCCGGATAATAGCGCCTTTTGATCGATCATCCTCCTTAAATAGTTTTTTTCCATTGCCCGGTCCGATCGATAGGGATCCAGTACGCGCGCATGGTCCCCCAAAAGAGGATAGGAATGAGCCTCTGTTATGGGGCGGACCGAAAAAGAAAGCGTGTAATCAGAAAGGTCAGGATTTTTTTCAAGTCCATCTTCCTTTTTTTCGCGCCCATCTTCTGCCTCTAATTGCGAAAGCAGGTCTCGCGCACGTGATAAACTTTGATCCGACAAGTTGCCAAGCTTGGTATAAGGGCGAAAGCGCTGGTCGATTGAAATTTTTTCAGTCTCCGGAACGGCCTCCTCAAAAAAAAGTGGCGCGTATTCAAAATAGAAAAA
Source organism: uncultured Tissierellia bacterium (assembly GCA_902489145.1). Lineage (GTDB taxonomy): Bacteria > Bacillota > Clostridia > Tissierellales > Peptoniphilaceae > Kallipyga. The sequence continues at coordinate 25,025 of CABTYV010000006.1, forward strand.
AGCACCCTGTCCTTTTTCTTCGCAGGTATAGGGTACCGCAGGCAGCAGGGTCCGGTAATAAGGCCTGCTCCTTCGAGCTACCAGGAATACGATCAAAAGGACCAGCAGCAGCAAAGAGAGCCCCACGATGGGTGCCTTGTTCCCCCTTTTTTTCATCCTAGGCTCCTTTCTAAAATCGCTTCAAAAAAGAAGAACGACCGAATGCGTACTCCTGCCCTTGCCTCAGCTTCAGAATGTTGGATTTATGCCGATAGAAGATCAGAGCCAGCAGGAGGAGAAGGGCCAGCTTGATCGGCCAGGCATAAGGCATCAAAAAGCATGCCACCAAAAAAACGCCCAGGCTTGCACTCAGCGAGGCCAAGGAAACAAGGCCTGTCCAAAGGACCACCAGTACAAAAATAAGACCGAAAACGAGAAAAAGCCGGATATCCATCATGGCCAATAGACCGCAAAAAGTAGCAACCCCCTTGCCCCCTTGAAAAGAGAGAAACAGAGAATAGCAATGGCCCAGCTCCACCGCAGCCATGACGAGGGCAATGGTTTTTGGACCCTGGTCCGTTAGGAAACAGAGATAGAGCGCCAGCATCCCCTTGAATGCATCCACAAAAAAGGTCGTCAAGCCAATCTGCAGGCCCAACGTTCGCAAGGCGTTGGTGGCGCCGGTATTGCCCGAGCCCAATTGACGGATGTCACGCTGGCAGAGGTACTGGCCCAGGAGATAGCCCGTCGGCAAGGAACCCAGGAGATAGGCAATGAGGACACAAGCAATCGCCATCATGCTTCCTCCTGCCTTTCCCGAATCTCCAGCACCAGGGGGACCCCTTCAAAATCAAAACTGGCTCGGATTCGATTCTCCAGATAGCGCATGTAGGAGAAGTGAAATAAATCCCGGTCATTACAGTAGAAAAGAAGCTTAGGCGGTCTTGCGGCCACCTGACTGGCATAAAAGATTTTCAGCCTTTTCCCTTTATCAGCAGGCGGCGGCGTGAGCTGGGTGGCATCACGAAGGAGCTGGTTAAGCAGGGGGGTCGAAATGCGGAAGGAATAGTTGGCGTCCACTCGACGGATCGTCTCAAAGAGTCGGTCAATCCGGTAGCCCGTTTTAACCGAAATAAATACGATCGGCGCATAAGGCATGAAGGCCAGCTCCGTTCGAATCTGATCTTCATATTCCTTCATGGTATTGGTGTCTTTTTCGATCAGGTCCCATTTATTGACCACAATGATCGAGGCCTTATGACTGTTGTGCGCATAGCCCGCAATTTTCTTATCCTGCTCGGTGACCCCCTCGCGGGCATCGATTAAAAAGAGGCACAGCTCGGATCGATCCACGGAGGAAAGGGTCCGAATGACACTATAGCGCTCCACCAGAGAATCAATGGCCTTCTGCCTGCGCATGCCGGCCGTATCGATTAAAACATATTCCTTTCCGTCTCTTTCGTAATAGGAGTCGATCGCATCCCGTGTCGTCCCCGGAATATCGGTGACAATCATGCGCTCCTCCCCCAGCAGTTTATTGATCAGGGAGGATTTTCCGACATTGGGCTTGCCGATCAGGCAAATTTTTAAGGCATCAGAGGCGGTCGTAGCCGATTTTTCCTGGGGCAGACGGTCCAGAATCTGATCCAGAAGATCGCCCAGGCCAAAGGACTGCTCAGCCGAAATAATCGCCAGATCCGGAAAACCCAGCTCATAAAATTCATAGACACTATCCGGCGTATGATGGGTGTCAATTTTGTTGACCACCAAGAGGCAGTCTCGCCCCGCCTTGCGAAGCTTCTCTGCAACCATGTGATCCAGGTTGGTGACGCCCTCTAAGCCGTCAACCAGAAAGAGGATCAAATCCGCCGTTTCTACGGCCATATCCACCTGAACCTCTATGGCCCGGCTAAAGACATCATCCGATCCCAGTTCTAATCCACCCGTATCCATCAGAAGAAAGAAGTGGTTTTGCCACTCCACCTCCCGGTAGAGCCGGTCTCGTGTTACGCCTGGCGTATCTTCCGTAATGGACACCCGTTGCCCCACCAGACGATTAAATAAAGTTGATTTTCCAACATTGGGCCGTCCGATGATAGCCACCACTGGTAACGCCATTGCTGCCTCCTATTTCTCGGCTTGACACACAACCGTCCCTTGCTCTGTAAGGTCCTTTGAAGCAATACGAATCATTTTGACCAAATCTTTTCTTTCTCTTTTTTCAATCAGACGGGCCAGGCCAGCAAAAATCACCAGGCCAGCCAAGCCCCCGAAAAAAGCCCACACTTCCTTTCCACTTAGCGCATAGGTGAGAAAAAGCCCGCCGAGGAAGAGCAAGAGGGGCAGTACATAGAGCAGAAAAACGGATCGCAGGTAGGTGCCTTCCTTCATTTCCAGAACCACCAGATTGCCTGGCTTCGCATGGATCGGATTATCGATCCACTGATCGCTGGCCTGCTTGGCTGTACAGGCGCCCGATGCTGAACAGGAGCCGCAAGCCTCCTGGCGAAAAACCAAAACATGAGCGCGGTCCTCTTTTGTTTCCATCACAAAAGCCTTCGTTCTCATCCGGCCCTCCTTTCCTTCTTATTTTTCCTCCTGCAGTGCAATATGAAGCTCCGATAATTGCGCAGGACTGACTTCTGTCGGCGCATCCATCATCAAATCGCTCGCCGATTGCGTTTTTGGAAAGGCAATCACATCCTTTATTGAGCTGCGGCCTAACAGCGTCATGATCAAGCGGTCCAGACCGTAGGCGATCCCTCCATGAGGTGGCGTGCCGTATTGAAGGGCTTCAATAAAGAAGCCAAATCGTCTTTGGATGTCTTCCTCAGAGAGCTTTAATAGGTGAAAAATTTTCTCCTGCAGGTCAGAATGGTTAATACGAATTGAACCGCCGCCACACTCATCCCCATTGATTACGATATCATACGCATAGGCCCGAACCTTTTCCGGCGCCTTGTCCAGCAGCGGCAGATCCTCCTCCTTGGGATGGGTGAAGGGATGGTGACAGGCCACATAGCGCCCTTCCTCTTCGGAATACTCAAACATGGGGAAATCCACCACCCAGGTCAGGGCAATCTGGTCGGGGTCAAAGGTCAAATTTTCCTGGGCTACATAGGTGCGGATCATCCCCATCAAGGCCCTGGTCTGGTCCCGATTTCCGGTCATCAGGACCAGTAAATCCCCCTCTTCCAAGGCCATTTCCCTGGTTAAATAGCTGGTCAAATCATCCGTTAAAAACTTATTGAATGAAGAATGGAAGCCCGCTTGCTCTTTCTTCACCCAAAGCAGGCCACTTGAGCCGATGCCTTTGGCGTAGGCGACCAGCTGGTCCAGCTTTTTACGACTATAGACGGAAGCGAGCTGGTTGAAGTTGATGGCCAGCACCGCCGCCTCTTCGGAATTGGCTCCTGCCTTCAAGACTGAAAAATCAGTGTGATTCTCAATGCCCTTTAATTCATGAATTTTATAGCCATAGCGCAAATCCGGTTTATCCGACCCATAAGAAGCCATGGCTTCTTCATAGGTCATGCGCGGGAAGGGCCGAGGCAGGTCAAGCCCTTTAAACTCCTTAAATAAATAGGTCAATAGGCCCTCATTCATCTCCAGGACCTCTTCCATGCTGACAAAGGACATCTCAATATCGACCTGGGTAAATTCGGGCTGCCGATTCGCACGCAGATCTTCATCTCGAAAACAGCGCGCAATCTGATAGTAGCGATCCGTCCCGCCAATCATTAAAAGCTGTTTAAAGAGCTGGGGGCTCTGAGGAAGCGCATAAAAATGACCGGCGCTTAGGCGGGAGGGCACCAGATAATCCCTGGCTCCTTCGGGCGTAGGCTTGCCCAGAAAGGGGGTCTCTACCTCGATAAATCCATGATCATAGAGATAGGTGCGGAAGAGTCTGATGATCTCGGCCCGTTTGGTCAGCATCTCCTGCATCTTGGGCTTTCGGAGATCAAGATAGCGATACTTGAGCCGCGCCTCTTCTTTGGCATTGTCGTCATCCTTGATATAAATCGGTGGGGTCTTGGCCACATCCAGGATCCGAAGCTCCTCGCAAAGCACCTCGATCTCTCCGGTAGATAATTCCGGATTTTTTGCACTCCGCTCCCGGACCTCGCCTACCGCAGCCAGCACATACTCCTGATGAACCTCTTTGACCTTATTATAAAGGGCTTCCTCCTTGGTTTGATCGAATACCAGCTGAACTAAGCCTGTCTTGTCCCTCAAATCCAGGAAGGTCAAAGCGCCCAAATCTCTTCTGCGGTTGACCCACCCCATGAGCGTCACTTTTCGGCCCACATCCTGCATACGAAGCGATCCGCAGAAATCGGAGCGTCTGAGTCCCTTAATGCTTTCCATTTTTAGCTTCCTCTGCTTTCTTTTTATCCCACTGCTTCTGCAAAGTGATATACCGATTCATGGGCGAATGCGCCCGCTCTTCCGACAGGCGCGTCGCCGGCCCGTGTCCCGGCAGGACTTGATAGTCCCCCTCCAGCTCAAAAATGCGGGCCAAAGAGCGAAATAGGACATGCATACCGCCTGTCGGCAGGTCCCAGCGGCCACAGGAGCCCTGAAAGAGCGTATCCCCTGAAAACATCCAGGAATCTCTTAAAAAAATGACGGAACCCGCTGTATGCCCCGGCGTCTCCATCACCGACAGGTCCATGGTGCTGACCCGATCCCCTTCTTTAAAGTAATGATCACAAAGCAGAGTTTGGGCTGCCCCCAGGAGTTGAACAGATAAATTGAGATCCGAATCCTCTAAAAGCGGTTTTTCCTTTTCTGGCGCCCAAATCGCTGCTCCATACTGCTTTCGATAGGCCTCCGCATAGCCAAAATGGTCCACATGGCCGTGCGTAAGGACAATATCCTCCAAAACGAGCCCCTCTTCCGCGATCAAGGCTTCCATCGAAGAAGCCCGCTCCCCCGGATCGATCACCACTGCTGCTTTACGCTCTTCGTCGATCAATAAAAAGGTGTTGACCGTGGTCCTTGGACCAATAAAATGCTCGACGCGCATCCAATCTCCCTTTCTTTTTCAATAGCGCTCCCGATAGACGGCAAGCGTCGCATCCATCTGTCTGATTTTTTGCACCAGGAGCTCAATCGAAGCTTTGTCGGCCACACGAACGCTTAAGCGGACCCGAACCGTCCCATCGTCCTGTGGATGGGCTTCTATGCCCGTCATTTCCACATTCATCTGCACGATCAGCTGGGCCAGCTCTGCCACGTAGCCAGTCACGTTCATTGCTTCGATGGTCAGTGCAGCCGAGAAATCCTCCTGGGTAATTTTATTCCAGGTCAAAGAGATGAGTCGCTCCGGTGATGGATTGGAGCGAATATTGGGACAAGACCTGCGATGGACGCTGATCCCATGCCCCCTGGTGATATACCCAACGATATCATCCCCCGGCACCGGAGAACAGCATTTGGCAAACTTCACCTCCAAATGATCGGCATCCTCATTGGCCAGGGAGACTGACCCACTGCTTTGAGTCGCTTGCTTAGCCGCCTCCCGGTTTTGCTCCTCCGGATGAAAGGCCATGGCTTCGATGCGCTCGGCTTCTCGGGCCTTATCGTAGGCCTCTTCCAAACGCCGAGCGATCGCTCCGCTGGTCTGGCTGCCGAATCCGATGGCCGCCAGGAGATCATCAGCCGAGGAAAAAGACATTCGCTCCACCAGAAGGGCCAATTGATCATCCGAAACTAATTTATTGGCCGGATACCCATCCTTTTTTACTTCCTGAATGAGCATATCTCGTCCCTGCTCGATATGCTCCTCACGATTGGCTCGCTTAAAAAACTGGCGGATCTTAGTCCGAGCGCCAGAAGACTTTACGATGTCCAACCAATCCATAGAGGGCCCGGAGGAGTTTTTCGAGGTTAAAATCTCAACAATATTGCCATTTTCCAGCTTGCTGTCCAGGGGCACGAGCTTGCCATCAATTTTAGCGCCTACGCACTGGTTCCCTACGGCTGAATGGATGTGGTAGGCAAAATCAATCGGCGTGGAGCCGCGAGGAAGCTCCACCACATCGCCGCGCGGCGAAAAGACGTAGACCTCATCGGTGAAAAAGTCGCCTTTTAAGGTCTCTAAAAATTCGCGCGAATCCGTGGTCGTTTTTTGCCATTCCATCAGCTGGCGGACCCAGGTGAGCTTTTCATCGAAAGCCGAACGCTTTTTGCCCCCCTCCTTATACTGCCAGTGGGCCGCGATGCCGTATTCAGCCGTTCGGTGCATCTCCCAGGTTCGAATTTGAACCTCGAAGACCTCCCCATCCTGGCCGATCACGGTCGTATGAAGGGACTGATACATATTCTGCTTTGGCATCGCAATATAATCCTTGAAGCGTTTAGGAATGGGCTTCCAAAGGGTATGCACAACCCCTAAAACAGAATAACAATCCGAAACCGTATCGACGATCACCCGGATGGCCGTGATATCAAAAATCTGATCAAAGGATTTATCCTGCTTATACATCTTTTTATAGATTGAATAGAGCGTTTTGGGTCGACCCGTCAGCTCAAACTTCATGCCCAGCTCCTGGAGCTTCTCCGCCAGAATGGACTCGATATGGGCAATCTCCTCTTTGCGAGTTTTCAGCTTTTTGTCCACCAGCTCGGAGATCTCATAATATGCTTCCGGGTCTAAATATTTCAGGCAAAGATCCTCCAGCTCCGACTTGATGGCAAAAATGCCCAGCCGATGGGCAATGGGCACATAAATTTCAAGGGTCTCCCGCGCCTTCTCAATCTGCTTGGGCCGGTCCTTATAATCCAGGGTTCGCAGATTATGGAGCCGGTCTGCGAGTTTGATGATGATGACCCGAATATCATTGGCCATGGCCATCACCATCTTGCGGTAATTGTCCACCTGATTTTCAATCTTCGAACGCGATGCGATCCTTTTCAATTTTGTGACCCCATCAACCAAAGTGGTGATTTCACTGCCAAAATCCTTTTCCATTTGGTCAAAGGTGATGGTCGTATCTTCTAATACATCATGAAGGAGACCACCGCAGATGGTTGCATCATCCATCTTGAGCTGGGCTAAGATGTAAGCGACGTGAAGCGGATGGATGATATAGGGCTCACCAGAGTTTCTTTTTTGACCCTCATGGGCCTGATCAGCATACGCATAGGCCCGGCGGATCAAGGCTTCGTCCGTTCCGGGATGATACGATTTTATTTTTTCGATCAGCTGCTCAAGCTCCATAGCACCCTCCTCCCCTTTTGCTTCCACTCTATGATCTGATTATTATATCATACTCAGACGGTATGGAATCGAAGGTCTTTTAAACGGAGCTGGAGGGTCTTCTGGCCTCGAAACTCATTCCAATCCACCTGAAAACAGAGATCCACCGTGCAGGGCACATCCTCTCCCGCCAATAGAGCGTCGAGAAGCTCGCCCCATCCCGCTCTTCGAAAGGCCTCGAGCTTCTGATCCGCTTGAAAGAGAATGGCATTCATCAACCGTCCTGCCTCCTCCACCTGCAGCTGCAGGACATTTTGTTTTTGACCTACCAGGCGAAAACGACGGATAGATAGTCCCTTTGCCCCGAAAACAGGCTTGGGGTTGGCCATACCAAAGGGCGCCATATGATCCAGGATCCGCATCAAAGCCGCCCCAATTTGGTCTAGCCGTACCGCGGCATCGAGATACAATTTTTCCTGAAAATCTGCCGGAACCAGTCCACTCTCCTCCTGCCAACAGGTCCGAAGGCGGGTGAAGTCCATTTTACGGATGGTGATCCCACACGCCATGGCATGACCGCCGAATGCGACATATTGATCCTGGTGACGGGCCAGGGCATGAAACATATCGTAGGCTTCTATCGATCGCCCAGATCCCTTGAGCAAGGCTTCCTCGCCTTTTCCTTCCTCGGCATCTGTAAAGACCAAGCAGGGTCGGTTGATCGCCTCCTTTACGCGACCGGCAATCAGCCCACAAATAGACTCATGCAAATCTGGCAAGTACAGCGCTACGACCGGTTCCTCTTTTTCCTCGGTCAACAGTTGAAGCGCCCGCTCCTCGCCCGCCCGGGTCATCTGCTGGCGCTCCCGATTCAGACTCACCAGCTCCTGGGCATATTGATCCCGCTTTTCGGCATCCTCCTCCAAAAAGAGCTCCACCCCCAGACGCGCGGTCAAAAGACGACCCGAGGCATTGATGCAGGGTCCAATGACGAAGCCTACGGTATAGGTCGTTACCGGCCCGGTCCAATCACAATGGAGAAGAAGCGCCATAAGACCGGGATCCCTCTTTTGATTGATTTCGGAAAGTCCCAGGGCCGCCAAAACCCGGTTTTCTCCCTGAAGCGGCACCAGATCGCACACCGTACCCAGCGCTGCATAGGCTAGAAGCGGCTGGAGAATATCCTGATCCTCTCCCAGCTCCTGAAAAAGCGCCTGGATCAATTTGAAGGCCACCCCCGCGCCGCAAAGGTCCGGAAAAGGGTAGCCGGCCGCCCGGCTATGGGGGTTGAGACAAGCTACACAGGGCGGCAAAATCTCTCGACCCGCTTCCTCATGGATCTGATGATGGTCCGTTAAAATGACAGGAAGTCCTCTTTTTTGGGCCTCCTTTAAGGCCTCAAAGGCCGCCACTCCGTTATCGCAGGTGACAATCAAGCCCACTCCCTCACGATCGGCCTCCTCGACCATACGGGGATTGATCCCATAGCCATCTATGATCCGGTCCGGAATTTGATAGGAGACTGCCCGAAAGGGATCCTGACCGAGTCCTGCTGCTAAATAGCGCAAGCTCTTGACGAGGATGACCGTCGCCGCCACTCCGTCCTGATCATAATCGCCAATGATCCGAATGGGTTTTTCTTCTGACAGGGCCTCCATAATCGCTTCGACAGCCCGGGGCATCGGCCGAAATAAAAAGGGATCATGGAGCGCTTGGAGCGTCGGGTGGAAATAAGTGGCCGCCTCCTGGGCCGTTCCAATCCCCCGATTGGCGAGGAGGAGGGCCGCCATAGAAGACATCCCGCTCTCTTTTTGTAAAGCTTGCGCTGTTTTTTGATTTTGCCTGAGAAACCAGTCGGCCACAAAAGACCCCTTTCTGTAAAAAAAAGAGACGGAGGAGCTCCATCTCTGATTTTTTCTATTGATCAATCCTGCTTTTAGCGATCCTCATCGGACAGATGGTCATAGCGATCTGGATCGGAGGGTGCTTCCTCACCTTCCGAGGCAGCCGTCTTTTCGGCTTCTTCCTTCGGCTTCTGAGCGCCATAGCCATCGACTGCCGTGACCACATAGGAAAGCGCCTGCTTCAAAATCTCCATCCGCTGACCCTCAGAGCCCGTTTCAATCTCGTAGGCATCATCCCGAATCGCCGTGATGCGGCCGCGGATCCCGCCGATAGTAACAATTTGATCCCCCACCTTCACCGAGGCGCGCATTTGTTTGGCTTCCTCGGTCCGTTTCTTTTGAGGACGGAGCACGAAGAAATAGAAGACGGCGATCATGGCCAGAAAAATCAAAATAGAGGAGTATTGCGAATACTGTTGTGGCATAAATATTGTCCTTTCTGTTTTTGGATAAATGCCTGATTCCCTAAATCGTATCTATTATACCGAATCTTGAATTCAATAGGCAAGCTAAGCGCCTAGGCTTCTTCTTCCCCTTGATAGCGGCCCAGAAAATCCGCCTTAAAAGCTAAAAATCGGTCCTCGAAGATGGCAGCGCGCATTTCTTCCATCATGTGGAGCAGGAAATACAGGTTATGAATGGTTAAAAGACGAGCGCCCAGGATTTCGTTCACATTGAGCAGGTGACGAATATAGGCCCGGCTATAATTTTTACAGCAGTAGCAGTCGCAGGCTTCATCGACCGGTCGAAAATCCGTCTTGTAGCAGGCGTTTCGCACCGTCACCCGACCGCGGTGGGTCATTGCCAGACCATTTCGAGCGACTCGGGTGGGCAGGACACAGTCGCACATATCAATCCCCGCCTCAACCGAATCAAACAGATAATCGGGGCTTCCAATGCCCATATTGTAGCGCGCCTTCTCCTCCGGCATTTGAGGGGTTAAAAACTGCAAAATGCGACGAAACTCTTCAGGCGCCTCGCCCACTGAAATTCCGCCAATGGCATAGCCATCCAGATCTCTGGCGACCGTTTCCTTGAGGGATTGGACCCGTAGGTCTTCATAAAAACCCCCTTGGATGATACCAAATAAGGCACGATCCTCCCTTTTATGGGCAGAAATACACCGGTCCAACCAGCGCAGCGTCCGCTGCATGGAATGCTCGGTATAGGAGCGATCGGCGCCATAAAAAACACACTCATCAAATGCCATCATGATATCTGAACCCAGGCATTCCTGAACCGCAATCGATTTTTCCGGCGTCAGCAGCTGGCGAGACCCATCAATATGGGAAGAAAAGGCCACCCCTTCTTCGGTCATATCCTTGGGGTCGGCCAGGGAGAAAACCTGAAAGCCGCCCGAGTCGGTCAGGATGGGATGGTCCCAGTGCATGAAAGCATGCAGTCCCCCGGCCTGGTCGATCACCTCCGGCCCCGGCCTTAAAAAGAGATGATAGGTATTGGCCAAAATAATCTGGCTGCCAATCGAAAGCAGCTCCTCCGGCGTCATGGTTTTGACCGTAGCCTTCGTACCGACTGGCATAAAAACGGGCGTTTGGATATCCCCATGGGGGGTGTGAAGCACCCCGGCCCGGGCATGAGAATCTTTGGATTGATGTTGAAGTTCAAAAGTAACGGGTCTGGACATAGGGCTCCCTTCTTGGTGATTGGCGCCTAAAGAGAAAAAGCCTGGGCGTCTGCCTGGTCAAAGTCCCCCGCAAAGGACTCCTGAGCCAGGACAAAATCAGGATCTCTTCGGTCTAAAATGAGCATGGCATCGCCAAAGGAAAAGAAGCGATAGCGCAGGTCATTGGCCCTCCGGTAGGCAGCAAGAATGGTTTCTCGGCTGGTAAAGGCGGAAATCATCATAATTAGAGTGGACTTGGGCAAATGGAAATTGGTAATAATCCCATCGATCGCCTCATAGGAAAAGCCGGGATAGATAAAGATATCCGTCCATCCCTCATCGCCTACCATGGCCCCTTTTTTCTTCATGACCGATTCCAACGTACGCGTTACCGTTGTCCCAACGGCAATCACGCGGTGGCCACGCTCCTTGGTCTTACGGATGAGCGCGGCCGTTTGCTCCGGCAACACATAGAACTCGCTGTGCATGGCATGGGCCTCGATCTCGTCCTCCTTCACCGGGCGGAAGGTGCCCAGCCCCACATGAAGCGTGAGGAAGGCCAGATTGATCCCACCGTCCTCCAGCTCCTGAAGCAGGTCCTTCGAAAAATGCAGTCCCGCCGTAGGTGCGGCCGCGGAGCCCTTTACCCGAGCATATACCGTTTGATAGTCATCCTTATTTTTAAGCTTTTCTGTAATATAGGGCGGCAACGGCATCTGGCCCAGACGGTCCAGGACCTCCTCCCAAATTCCTTCAAAGGAGAAACGAATCAGGCGCTGGCCCTCCTCTAAAATCGCCAGCACTTCTGCGCGCAGCTCTTCCCCTTCCCCAAAATGGAGGATTTGTCCGACTTTTACCTTTTTCCCTGGTTTCACCAGGCAGGCCCAGTCTCGCCCTGATCGGTTTTGCAGAAGCAAAACCTCTATAGACTCTTCCTTGCCTGGTCGGTGGCCAAAAAGACGAGCCGGTATCACCTTCGTGTCATTCATCACCAGGGTATCGCCCGGCTCCAAGTAATCCTTCAGGTGAAAGAAATGGTCATGGCGAAGGGTGCCACTCGCGCGATCCATCACCAAAAGGCGGCAGGACTCCCGTCGATCGGTTGGGTGTTGGGCAATTAAGGCCGGATCCAGTTCATAATCAAAATCACTCGTTTTCATCCTTGCTTCTTTCTACTCCTTTACGTCCCGCTCCTATGGCTCGATCTCTTCCGTCCGGGCTGGGAAGGGCAGGGCAAAGTGCTCATAAGCCTTTCTGGTCAGCATCCGGCCGCGAGCGGTCCGTGTGAGAAATCCAATTTGTAAAAGATAGGGTTCGATGACTTCTTCAATGGTGCCTGCCTCCAGGTTGGCAGAGGCAGCCAGCGTATCCAAGCCTACCGGTCCCCCGCCAAAATGCTCCGCCATCAGGTGGATCAGCTTGCGATCATTTTGATCGAGACCCAGCTCATCTACCTCCAGCATTTGGAGGGCCTGACGGCAAATCGGAAGGGTGATGATCCCCTGCCCTTTTACCTGGGCAAAGTCCCGGATCCTCCGAAGAAGGCGGTTGGCTACGCGTGGTGTGCCCCGCGAGCGTTGGCCAATCTCCAGGGCTGAAGGCTCCTCAATGGCAATCTCAAGGAGACGTGCCGAACGCCGAACGATCTGGGCCAGATCCTCCGGCCCATAGAGCTCCAGGTGCAGGAGCACGCCAAAGCGGTCCCGAAGCGGAGAGGAAAGCATGCCGGCTCTCGTAGTTGCACCAATGAGGGTGAAGGGAGCCAGGTCCAGACGAAGGGATTGGGCCATGGTGCCCTTGCCGACCATCAGGTCCAGGGCATAATCCTCCATAGCCGGATAGAGCACCTCCTCGACATTGCGGTTGATCCGGTGAATCTCATCAATGAAAAGCACATCGCCTTCCTGAAGATTGGTCAAAAGTGCCGCTAAATCACCCTGTTTGGCAATCGCAGGACCGGAGGTCACCTTGATGTTGGCCCCCATTTCGTTGGAGATGATGGTAGCCAGGGTCGTCTTCCCCAAACCGGGAGGACCGGCTAAGAGGATATGATCTAAGGATTCGCCACGTTTCAAAGCAGCATCGATATAAATTTTTAATTGGTCCTTATTTTTCGTCTGGCCTATATATTCACTGAGCCAGCGGGGCCGAAGTGAGCCTTCGTAAGGCAATTCTTCTTTCTGTAAGCCGCCGCCAATCAGGCGGTGGCCCTCATGATCTGACATGCCAGCTCCTTTCATGAAAGACGTCTCAAGGCATAACGAATGCCCTCTTCCAAGGGGGCCGAGCGATCCCAGTCTGTAAGAGCGGATTCCGCTTCATTGCGCGCATAGCCTAAATTAATCAAGGCCTCCAGGGCCACCTGATAGTTTTCCTGATCGTTCACTTGCATCGAGGGCGTTTGCACCGGACCCGATACAAGCCCCCATTCCTTGACAGCATCGACCAGCTCCAAAATGATGCGGGAGGCTGTCTTCTTCCCAATTCCCGGGGCACGCGCCAGGGTTTGAGGATCATTATTTAGGATCGCCCCCACCAGCTCTTCGACCGATAGGGTCGAAAGTACCGAAAGCGCTACCTTGGGTCCAATGGAGCTCACTCGGTTGAGGAGCAGGAAGGCCCTTCTTTCCTCCTCATCGTAAAATCCGTAGAGGGAAAGATCATCCTCCCGCACGACCAGAACGGTATAGAGCTTATACGTTTCGCCCACACGAAAATGCGACATCGAATAGGTTGATGTCGCTAGCGCATATCCAATTCCATTGTTTTCCAGCACAAGGCCATTTTCATTGATACCGCTCACTTGTCCAATGATATAAGAGATCATGCTTACTCCATTCGATACTGTTCCCGAAAACGCTGAGAAAAGGCCAGGGTGATGGCAACCGCCAGCCCATCGGCTGCATCGTCTGGCTTCGGCAGCAGGTCGAGCTGGAGCAGCTTCTGAACACTGCGCTGGATTTGAAGCTTATTGGCCCGACCATAACCCGTTATGGCTAACTTGATCTGGGGAGGCGTAAACTCATAAAGAGGAAGGCCATGGCGCCGCCCACAAAGGACTTCTACGCCCCGAGCCTGCGCGACCGGTATCACGGTTTTTTGATTCCGAAAGTAAAAAAGCTCCTCAAAAGCCATTTGATCGGGCTGGTAGTGGTCAATCAAAGCGTTGAGCTCGTCGTAAATGATCCCCAGCCGATCCGGCAGCGGGCAATGGGCCAGCGTCTCAATGCAACCATATTCCAGGGGGGTAAGCTTGCTTCCCTCAAACTGAATGACCCCATAGCCCACCAGAGCAATGCCAGGATCAATTCCTAGAATTTTCACCGCTTATACCTTTCCAAAACGGCATCATTCAGGCTGTTCCAAATATTTTCCTTATAAATCCGACAAGCGTTGCTGGAAAGATATTGGCGGAACTTTCGGTAGATAAAATTCAAATCCCGGATCGATAAAGTGGACTCCTCTGCCTTAAGCCTGGTCAAATCCGAAAAATCCAGCATAATTTGACGATCCAAGTGGTGATTGGCCCGATAAATCTTCGGTTTGACCACTCGCTGAGAAAAGAGATTGCAAAATTGGTAAAGATCCCGATAATTATGGGTCTGGGCTTTGAGCCAATGAAAGAACTGACTTTTGACCTTCATCGCCCGACCCTTTTGATCATTCTGGAAAAGCTGGGAGGTCGTTTTCAGAGCCTCCGGTGTAAAGCTCTCCAAGGCCACCCGCTCCAGCTGGTCCACCCAGGTCATCATATCGGGCTGTCCGCCGATGGCATAGGCTTTGAGAATCACGGCAAGTTCAAAACGATGGATATCGTCATTGACCTGTTTTCGGATGGCTTTCAAAATATAATAGCGGTCCTTGCGCTCCGATAGCGCCCGTGCCAAGGAATTGGTTAAGGCCTTCATCAGCACATAGCGCGGCTGAAGATTGGACCTGGGATGATAGAGATCAATCATCGAAAGTAGGAGGTGAATGGAGTCCGGATCGCTTTCATATAAAAATTGGTACTCGAGCGTATCTTCCAAATTTTCTAAGCGATCGAACATCACAAGCCCTCCTTTCCTGTCGGGTTATTTTCATTAGTATATCAAAAAAGGGGCCGATGCGGACCGCTTTTTTTATTTTTGACGTGCCGGTTCAAATTTTGGATAGTAGCGCCGGGTAGAGAACCTTCTGCGCCAATAGTTCAAAAATCGAAAGAGATTGCGGTCCGCCTTATACCATTGGGTGAAGGTGAATCCTTTTTCGACCAGATTTTGAGCCAGGGACCGGTCGCTGGGATTGCAATAACGAATCAATACCGTAGGATCCACGTTGAGCCATAACTTGCCTGTTTCATGATAGTGAACCGGAGCTTCCTGCCCCTCGATCATATCTTCTACCAGATAGGTCACGAAATTGCAGCCCCCTGCGGTCATATAAAAGGAGGATTGCCCCTGACGAAGGTTGATTTCGAACACCTTGTAGCGACCATCCCGAATATCATACTTCAGATCAAAATTTGCAAAGCCCCGGTAACCATAACCCTCCAAAAAACGCTGATACTGCTGGTAAATTTCCGGATTCGCCTGGCTGATCAGCGCGTTATAATTGCCAATGGCTTGCGGCAGACATTCGTCCAATAAGCAGCGACCCAAGTTCATCATCCGGACCTTGCCCTTCTGATCCACATAGCAATTTAAGACATACATGGCAGAGGAATCACCGGGGATCCAGTCCTGCATGATTAGATCCGAACGGTAGCCCGCCGCATAGATCCTTCGGACGGTTGTTAGCAAATCGTCCTGATTTTGGATCTTATAGGCCTTTTCCTTCCCTTCAAACTGCAAATGAAGGTACTCGATCGAGTTATCGGCCTTCAGGGCCACCGGATATTGATCGGGCAAGGGAAAGTCCTGCCAGTGGTCACCCTTGATAATGGTCGTCTCCGGATAATCCAGTCCATATTGCGCACAAATTTGATAGAAGGCTTCTTTGTTTTCCAGCTCCTTTTGTGCTTTTTCATCCAGGTAATTGAAGGTAAAGTAGGGCGCCAGCGCTGCTCGGTTCCGAATGAGGAGCTCCGTATAGCCATCTCCACAGCTCACCAAAAGATTTTTTTGACCCTCCTTCACCAGGCGCTTGCCCACTTCGATCATCTTGGGCAGGAAGACGTCCTGACGATCAAAATCAGCGCTCACCTCCATGGTCAGGATCCGGGAATGGTCCGTCGCCGGCAGGTGCTTTTTGGCTAATAAAAGAGAAGACACACCATAAGCTTCATGAAAGGAACGCGCGACGCCATAGGCGTTGTGATCCGATCCTAAAATAACGGGGAGAAAATTCATGCTTTCACTTCCTTACCACATTTCTGAATCGATGCCGTTACCAGGACATCCATAGCATCCAGGGCACGATCAGGCAAGATGCCCAAAGTCGATAATTCTGTACAGGCCAACACCATCCGGCCCTTCTGTTCATATTTATCCAGTAAATGATCCATAGAAACCCGACCGTTTTCTGCTTTGATCTGGTAGATGATCCGCATCACCTCTGCTCGGTCCGCTTTTTCCAGAGGGACGAGCTCTAATCCCCATTTTTTTGCATAACGGTCATAGACCCCCGCCTGGAGGAGTCCCTGAGTTCCAAAAATAACAGCCCGCTCACAGGCCTCCGCTTGTAGCGTGCGTACCGTCTCTTCCACCATATTTATGATGGGGGCCTGAGACATTTCTGAAAGCTCTTGATAGAAATAATGGGAGGTGTTGCAAGGAATCGCAATTGCTTTTAAAGCCAGGCTGTTTAATAAGTCAAAATCCAACCGAGCCCGGTCCAAAAAAAGGGCCGGCTCTCCTTTTAATATCACTTCACTACGATCCGGCATGGCTGCATGATTCAGGATGATCGTATTGATATGGTCCTGGTCACAATGCGCCTGGGTCATCGTGATCAGTTTATGAAAAAACACCTCTGTGGCCAGGCTACCCATACCGCCCAGTACGCCCAGTTCATAATCCATATGCTTGCTCCTTTCCGACCATCCCCTCTTCTGTTAAAAGACTCCTCTTGATCCTCAAATGTTTTATTATTTTATCATAAATGATCCCCACCCTGGCTCTTTTTAAAAGGAGCCTAAGCGCGGTGGACGCTCCCGAAAAATGAAAAAGGCTTGAAACCAAAGGTTTCAAGCCTTTTTTTCTCCGTGCCATTGAGGATTCGAACCCCAGGCCTTCTGGTCCGTAGCCAGACGCTCTATCCAGCTGAGCTAATGGCACATAAGAGAAAAGCGGGTGAAGGGAATCGAACCCTCGTAGCCAGCTTGGAAGGCTGGAGCTCTACCATTGAGCTACACCCGCAGGAGGGCGATCTGAAATGAAAGGAGTTTCCCAAAGGAAACTCTGGAAAAGCGGCAGACGGGATTCGAACCCGCGACCCTCGCCTTGGCAA